>CAYQVA010000061.1:0-8787 GCA_964420815.1 uncultured Anaerolineae bacterium | reverse complement strand
TCGTAGCGCCCCAAGTCCGCATACACGTCCGCCAAATTCGCATAGGGGTAGGCGAACTTGGAGTCGAGCTCGATGGCCTTCTGGTAGGCTTGGATGGCCTCATCGTAGCGGCCCAGGTGACGATAGACGATGCCCAGGCCGTTCCAAGCCGATACGTACTCAGGATCAAGTTCCACAGCCTTCAATTGGTGGGCAAGTGAGTTTTCTAGATCACCCAGCTTGAGTTCGACCGCGCCCAGTGTGTGGTAAAGGCTCGCACTTTCCCGTCCTAACGCAATAGCCTTGCTCAGAGCCAACGATGCCTCTTGAGAGGGCAAAGCGTCTACAATTTCCCAGCCTTCACGCTTCCAGGCTAGACGGTCACCGATTTCTTCAAACCCTTCCGCTAGTTTATCACGTAGACGCTCCGCCGCCTCCGGCTCCAGCACCTCCGCCGCCAGGTAGTGCTCCAGGGCCTGACGGTGGTTGTTCCGGCGGTGGGCCAGACGGCCGCGCAGCCAGGACAGAATGGCATCGCGCTCGGCAGCGCAACCGTCGTCAGGCCAGCCCCGGCGAGCAGCCTGCTCCAGTTCCATCAGCAGGGCGGCCTCTTCATCAGCATCCGCCAGCCAAGTGAGCCCGGCGCGCAGGGCCTTGAGCCGCCGCCGGCCAGAGCGGGTCCAGGTAGGAGACAGCGGCTCGGCAGCCTCTAGCAGGGCGCGAGCGAAATCGCGATCGTAGGCCAGGCCGGCCGGCAGGGAGGCCAGCAGCGTGCTCCAGCCCGCCTCCTCGTCCAGCCAGAAGCGATGGTAAACCAGGGCCAGGGTGTCAGCAGCCCAGCGCTCGTCCTCAACCCGCGCTTCCAGGGTAGGCAGGTGTTGCTCTCGTCCCTGCAGTCGCGCCTCCAGGTGGGCCACCGCGCGCTGGTTGGCCTCGCGCACCGCGGGGCGCCGCCGCTCCACCTCGGCCAAGAGGTACTCGCGGAGGAAGGATCGCACGGCCTCGTACAGGGTCATCTCGCGGGCGAAAACGAAGTCGTAGCGCCGCTCCAGATCGCTGAGCACCGGTCCTAGGTCGTCTACGTCCATCATCGCCGCCAGCAGGTCGTAGTCGGGGTGGTAAGCCAGAGCCAGGGTGTAGAGGCGCTCCCGGTCCTCGGGGACGTTCAGGCAATGGACCAGAAGGCGCTCGGTCATCACCCGCACAATCCGTTCGCGAGGAGCACGGTCAGGGATGCCCTCGACGATGGCTGAGAGGGACGTGCCCGCTGCCCAGATGGCTGCCGCTTCCTTGACCGCCAGGGGGATGCCGTAGGTTGCCCGGTGGATGGCCTCATCCTGACCGGACTCCAAGGGGCGGTCGGGAACTCGCTCAGCGAAATAGGCAGCCACGTCGGCCACGCTGAACTCTCCCAGGGGGAAGACACGCAACCGTTCGCCGGGGACCTGACCCTGGTAACCCAGGAAGTAGTCCCGCCCATAGCGGCGGCTCTCGGCCAGGTTGTCCCGCCCGGAGAGGACCCAGACGGCGCAAGGGCCGCTCTGGCGGATGACCAGGCGCAGCCAGGGGTCGGCCCGGTCCGCGATTTCGTAGGTGTCCAGGACGAGGATCAGTGGTTTGCGGCGCGCAACGGCCCGCACCCCCTGGGCGAAGGCCCGGGCTAAGGCCTCGTGTGGCAGGAGGAAGAGGTCATACTCCTCCGGCTTGAGGCGGCTGCGCAGCCATTCCTCGGCCAGGCCGCGCAGATGGGCCAGATTCTCCGCACCAGCCTGCAACACGACGTTCAAGGCTCTCTCTGTCGCCTCTTGCGGCAGCAGCGCACCGATGCCGGTCGTCTGGCGCAGGAGGACAGCCAGTCCCTGTGCCGTCAGTTGGCGCAGGGGAGCATAGCGATCGAGGCCCTCGGCGCGGGCCGCCAAGTCGCGTTCCACCTTGTCTGTAACCTGGGCACGCTGGGCCCGGATTCTCTCGAAGGGGTCGAAAGCCCGGCCATAGCCAGCGTCGCGAAAAAGGGCGTAGAGGTGGTCCAGCACTGTCTCGAAGGAGACGGTGTCGCGAACTGCCAGGCGGGGATCTCGGGGCTTGCGCATCTCCCAGTCCAGCTAAAGGGTTTGAAACTTGCCCTTGAAAGGGGGCTCATCGGTGGCAATGTCGCGCAAGCGTTTGGCCAGCATCGTCTTGCCCATGCCACCCTCACCGTACATGAGGACGACGTAGCTCCAATCGGGTTCGTCCCGGCGGGGAAGGGGCATGGGCGGACCGCTCCAGTGCTCCAGGACTGTGCGTAGCAGGTCACGGAAGCGATTTTGCTCGTCCACACGGCCCAGGAAGAGTTCGCCGTCAACAGTGATCCGGTCGGTCATCTCAGTTCTCCAGCAACATTCAATTTCCCCGATGGCCGGAGAAGAAGTGCTTGGGTGGCTGAAGGTGGCGGCGCAGGAGGGCCCTGGTGAGCGCCCCGATGGGGTTTCCCTGTCGTTCCACATAAAAGGGACACCCGCTGGGCAGTGGCTCACGGGGATCGAAGTTGCTCCACGCCTCGTCAAGGCTGGTGGCTTTGACAAACTCGAGCTGTTGCATCAAGTCGCTCCTTTCACCTAAAATTCTTCCTCACCCTCCCGCAGGTTCCGAGACCTGCGGGAGGGTGAAATCCTCATCCCTCTTTAACAAAGAACTCCTCTCCAAACCCCAGCCTCCGCAGCAGCTCGTTCCAGGAAGCGATAGGGATGACGCCGCTGGAGGCCTGGTCGTGGCCGTAGCCCATATAGCCCTCGGCCACGTCCACCTGGATGCCGCCCAGGAAATCCAGCACGTTCACGTCGGCCGAGGTCCTGACGCTGAAGGCCACGTAGCCGGGGATGTAGCCCTCGTTGGCCACGATGACGATGTACTTGGGGAGCCTGGTGCGCCATATCTGGGCCACCAGGGGGTGGACGTAGCAGGGGCTTTTGACCCGCACCAGGGCCACTTGGCCGCTGAACTTGGGGCCAGCACGCTTGGCCTCGGCGAAGGCGGCCTTGACCTCGGTCCGATACTCCCAGAGGCGTTGAGCCTCCGGCGTCGCACCCTCCACGATCTCCCGCGGGTGCGAAGCCTTCAGGATGGCCCACAGGGCTGTCTCGGCATCCCCGGAGCTGCTCCTGCGGGCGGCATTGACCAGGGCGGTCGCCTCCTTAAGCCACTTGGCCTTATATTTCTTCTTCGCCTGGGGGACGATTTCGAAGGGAGCCTTGTCCCCCAGGTCGCTTAAAGTCCCTACGGCGGCGACCCAATCCAGGTCGGAGACATCGGCCACCTCCGAGCAGAGCCACCAGACCAGGAGGCTGGAATTGGGGATGGGTTCCCAGGTGTAGCTGGAGATGAGGGTGCCCTCCGGTGGCACCCCCAGGGGACGGTGATGGTCAACGAAGAGGGTGGGGACGTCAGGCACCACCGGCTCCTCCTTGCAACCCAGGTCGAGGACGAAGAGGGTGGCCGGATTGGTCTCTGCCGTCAACCTCTTCGTCTTGGGAGTATAGGCGTTCTCCCCCTTGCCCGTGACTAGGATGGTGAGCTCTTTGAAACCCAAGCGCTTGAGGGTTTCGTACATTATCGCCCCCGCGGCCACCCCATCGGCGTCGCTATGGCAGAGGACGGTGGTCAATGCTTCGCGGTCGAGGCCCTCCATGAATCGGCGGAAGGCAGCGATGGCCTCGGGGAGGTGCTCCTCTGACAGCTGGTCATCTGGATTGCCCATTCTCGCCTCCTAACTTGACATTGTTAAATTCCACGCCGCATACCGGCTCACTCTGAGATGCAAGAGAGGAGAGGGCGTTCTCTAACGCCCCTCAGCCATATCTGCGCTAGAGAGCGCAGACTCCTCCCATGGGCCGGAGAACGAAGGGAAATCTAACAATGTCGAGATAAGCGATCATCCTTTGCCTCTATTTTACGATAAATCTGGGGAGTTGACAAGTGGAAAGATAAGGGGTATAATTTCAAGTGGAATGCCCCGGTGGCGGAATAGGCATACGCAGCAGGTTGAGGACCTGTGCCCTTCCGGGCGTGCTGGTTCGAGTCCAGTCCGGGGCATATGAGCAGCAATGAGCCCCTTTGTTCCAAAGGGGCTCTTCGCTTGAAGGGAGCGATTCGGCCCATTGACAGGACTGGCGCTTAAGGGTAGAATGATAGTGCATCCTGCAAGTAAAGGGGGCCTTTATGAAGGTTGTGACCACAGAGGAGATGAGGCGCATCGAGAGGGAAGCCGATGCCGGGGGGCTATCCTATGCGACGATGATGGAGAACGCTGGCCGCGCTGTAGCCGAGGCCTGTCAACGAATGGGGGTAACGGATAAACGGATATTAGTGCTCGTAGGCCCCGGCAATAACGGTGGCGATGGCCTTGTTGCCGCCCGTCATTTGCACGACGCTGGGGCGCAGGTTAATATCTACATCTGGAAGCGCAAAATCGAAGGGGACGAGAACTTCGGCCTCGCTCAGGAAAGGGACATCCCCACGGTGTGGGCTGAGGAGGACACCGACCTGGCTGCCCTGCAAAGGCTGCTAGACGAAACCGATTTTATCCTTGACGCCCTCCTCGGCACAGGGCTCTCCAGGCCGATAAAGGGTTTGCTGAAAGAGATATTGGAAGTTACAAGAAGGGGGATAAGGGAAAGATTTGTTGTCGCCGTTGACGTCCCCACCGGCCTCAACTGTGATACCGGCGCGGTTGACCCAGTAACCCTCCCTGCCGACCTGACGGTGACCTTCGCTTTCCCCAAACTGGGCTTCTTCCTCTTCCCCGGAGCGGAATACGTGGGCGAGTTGATTGTAGCCGATATCGGTATCCCCGATGCATTGGCTGAGGACGTCCAAATCGAGCTGACGACCCCAGGCATGGTGAGGGCTATCCTTCCCGAGCGACCCTTGGGCGCCCATAAAGGAACCTTCGGGAAGGCGCTCCTCGTAGCCGGCTCAGTCAACTATACCGGCGCAGCCTATCTGGCCAGTGCGGCGGCGACACGGGTGGGCACAGGGCTGGTCACCCTGGCTCTAGCGCGGAGCCTTCATCCCATCCTGGCCTCCAAGCTCACTGAGGTCACCTTCCTCCTCCTCCCCGAGAGCCTGGGGGTCATCGTCCCTGAGGCGGTGAAGCTGCTCAATGAGAGGATCGCCGAATACGATGCCCTTCTATTGGGTCCTGGCCTGGGGCGGGAGGAGGAGACGGTGGAGTTCGTCCACCGTCTTCTAGGGCTGGAGTCGAAGCTGACCAAGCCGCGGATCGGCTTCCTCCCCTCCGAGGAGGCGGTTACGGAGTCGAGCTTGCCCCCCATGGTCATAGACGCCGACGGCTTGAACGCCCTCTCCGAGGCCCCTGAGTGGTGGAAGCATCTCAAAGGGGAGGTCGTGCTCACCCCCCACCCCGGCGAGATGTCCAGGCTGATGGGCTGCTCGATAGCCGAGATCGAGGGCGATCGGATAGGGGTGGTGCGGCGGATGGCCCAGGAGTGGGGACAGGTCGTCCTCCTCAAGGGTGCCTATACCCTCATCGCCACGCCAGAGGGCCGGGTTTTCATCAACCCCTTCGCCAATCCGGGCCTGGCGACGGCGGGGACGGGAGACGTGCTCGCCGGGGCCATCGTCGGGCTCCTGGCCCAGGGGCTCTCGCCCCGCGACGCGGCCATCGCCGGGGCCTACCTCCATGGCTTGGCCGGCCAGATGGCGCGCGATGAGGTGGGGGAGATGGGCATGGTGGCCGGCGACCTATTGCCTTTCCTGCCGAAGGGCATCAGAGAGTTGAGAGACCGGTGCAATGTGCTATGGCTGATGTCGAGGCCCTGAAGCAGAAGACGGTCAGTCACACTCAAGTGAAGAAAAGCGATGAGAAAGGTCGTCATTCTCTTGATCCTGGGATGGCTCCTAGTCGGCGGCTGTACGGAAACCACAACGGGGATGGGCACGCAGAGCATCACCTTGGCCCTCGCTGGCGACCTGATGCTGGGGCGCTGGGTGAACGTGATGATCCTGGAGAAGGGGCCTCTCTATCCCTGGGGCGACGTCCTCCCCTTGATCCAAGAGGCTGACCTCTCCCTGGTCAACCTGGAGTGCGTTATCGCCGAGAGCGGGGAGCCCTTCACCCCGCCCAGGGTCTTCTATTTCAAAGCCCACCCCAAAGCCATGGAGGTGCTGACCCTGGCAGGTATAGACTACGTCACCCTCTCTAACAACCACGCTATGGACTTCCAGGCACCGGCGCTTTTAGAGACCATAAGGCACTTGGACGAGCACGGGATCGCCCACGCCGGGGCGGGGAGGAACCTGGAGGAGGCATCGAGATTCGCCATGCTCGAGGCCAAAGGGATCAAGGTCGGTGTGGTCGCCTTCGCCGACCACTTCCCGGAATACGCAGCCACGGAGTCCACGCCGGGGATAAACCTCATACCCATCACCCTCGATGAGCGCTACTTTCGCCGGGTCAGGGAGGGCATCGAGGCCGTTCGAGCGGCGGGCGCAGACATCGTCGTCTTCTCCATCCACTGGGGGCCGAACATGAGGCACGCCCCAACCCAGGGGTTCGTGGACTTCGCCCACGCAGTGATGGATGCCGGGGCCGACATCTTCCACGGCCACAGCGCCCACATCTTCCAGGGGATCGAGATTTACAAGGGGAAGCCCATCCTCTACGACACAGGGGACCTGGTAGACGATTACTACGTCTACGAGGAGCACAAGAACGACCAGCAGCTCCTCTTCCTACTCACCGTCACTTCTGATGGTGTTGAGAGGATCGAGCTCATCCCTCTCCTCATCTCCATGTGTCAGGTCAACAGGGCTAAGGGGCTGGCCTTCGACGAAATCTTCGAGCGGATGCGAGGGCTCTCCGGGGCCATGGGGACGGAGGTGAGGCGAGAGGGCGACCGATTGGTGATTGATATTCCAAAGGATTAAGGCAGCTCCTTGCCGGGTTGAGTGACGTAACTTTCATCCCCTCAAGGGGTTATCTTTCAAGAGGTAACATTTGAACGGCGACGGCGGTCTCCCACTAGTCATAGAGAACCTCTCTTTCAGATACCGCGATCGGTCGGAATATGCCCTGCGGGGTCTCTCCTTTCAGGTGCGGGAGGGTGAGGTCCTGCTGGTGGCTGGGGCCAGCGGCTGTGGCAAGACCACCCTCCTCCGCTGTATTAACGGCCTTATCCCCCGCAGCTACAAAGGGGAGCTATCGGGGCGGATCCGCCTCTACGGGCGCGAAGCAAGGGGCCTCGGCATGGCCGAGATCTCCCAGATGGTGGGCACCACCCTCCAGGACCCTGAGCGTCAGATTGTGGGCAGCTATGTGGTGAACGAGGTGGCCTTTGGCCTGGAAAACCTTGGGCTGCCGCGAGAGGAAATCCTGGCGCGGGTGGACGAGACCTTGCGCTACCTGGGGATCACACACCTTAGGGAGAGGGAGACCTTCTACCTCTCGGGGGGTGAGAAGCAGAAGGTGGCCATCGCCGGAACCCTGGCCATGCGGCCCTCGATTCTGCTCCTCGATGAGCCCCTGGCCAACCTCGACCCTGCCAGCGCACGGGAGGCACTCCGGCTCATCCGCCGCCTCGCCGATGAGGGGAAGACCGTCGTCATAGTCGAACACCGGGTGGAGGATGTGCTGAAGGTAAAGCCGGATAAGGCCCTATTCCTGGTCGAGGGGGAGCCGGTTTACTTCGGAGATGCGGAGGGATTAGTGGAGGCGGTTGATTACCACGAGGTGAAGCTACCAGCGCCGATTATCATCGAGAAGGCTCGTCATGACCCGCCTCCCACCCCTGTGCCGCCCTTACTCGCGGAATCGGGCGCGGTGGGGGAGCCCCTGGTGGAGTTCGAAGACGTCAGCTTCGCCTATGGGGATGGGCCGATGGTGCTCCGGAACATCAACCTGACCATCCGGCGCGGCGATGTCATCGCCATCCTGGGCCCCAATGGGGCGGGGAAGACTACATTGGTCAAGCACGCCATCGGCCTGCTCAAGCCCAGGGAGGGGAGGGTGCTGGTAGAGGGGGTGGATACGCGGGAGATGAGCGTCGCCAAGGCGGCGAGGACCGTCGGCTACGTCTTCCAGAGCCCCAGCCACATGCTCTTCGCCCCCACGGTGCGGGAGGAACTGGCCTTTGGCCCCAGGAACCTCGGCTACGATGAGGTCGCCATCGAGGAAGGGGTGGAGCGAGCAATGCGGATCGTGAACCTGATGGGGCTGGAGGATTATCCCCCCCTCGCCCTCAGCTTCGGGCAGCAGAAGAGGGTGACCATCGCCGCCATCCTGGCCATGCGCTCCAAAATCCTGGCTATGGACGAGCCGACAGCAGGGCAGGATTACAAGAACTATATGGGGTTCATGGATTCTATCCTGAGATTGCCCCACTTCGCCGCCATCCTTTTCATCACCCACGACCTGGACCTGGCAGTCTGCTACGCTAATCGCGTCGTCCTGCTCAACGGGGGGCGCATCGTCGCCGATGGGCCCCCGGAGAGGGTGTTGTCCCAACCGGAGTTGTTGGAGGAGTGCCATCTCCTGCCCACATCGCTCCTGCGCGCCAACCTGGAGCTGCTGCCCGAGACGGGGCGCTTCATGAGGGCTGAGGCCTTGGCGCATGCGGAGGTAAGGGGAAAGGGAAGGGGATAAGGGGTAGGGGATAAGGGATAGGGACGAGCACCGCCGCCCCTGGCGAGCCATTGGGGAGGGAGGGTTGGCCCGTCAGGGAGCCTGCACAGAAAAAGGAGGTGAGATCGGATGGAAAAGAGGTCTTTCTGGGCCGTGGGCACCAGGGAGGTGGTCTACATGGCCATCGG
>CAYQVA010000060.1:0-8829 GCA_964420815.1 uncultured Anaerolineae bacterium | reverse complement strand
ACCCCGCCCTCATCGGCGAGCCCGGCGTGGGCAAGACGGCCATCGTCGAGGGGTTGGCGCAGCGCATCGTCGCCGGGGAGACGCCCAGGTCCCTCAGGAACAAGCGCATCCTGATGCTAGACATCGGTTCGCTGGTCGCGGGAACCATCTACCGCGGCCAGTTTGAGGAGCGGTTGAAGCGCGTCATCGAGGAGATAAAAAGCACCGAGAGCATCCTCTTCATTGATGAGTTGCACATGCTAGTTGGTGCTGGGGCGGCCGGAACCGCCGTTGATGCAGCCAACATCCTCAAGCCGGCCCTGGCCAGGGGCGAGCTGCAGTGCATCGGAGCCACCACCCTTAACGACTACCGCAAGTACATCGAGAGCGATGTCGCCTTGGAGCGGCGCTTCCAGCCGATCCTGGTGGAGGAGCCGACCATCGAGGAGACCATCGAGATCCTGAGGGGGATAAAGGACCGCTACGAGGCCCATCACGAGCTCCACATCACCGATGAGGCCCTCTGCGCGGCGGCGCGATTGGCAGCCCGCTACGTGCCCGAGCGCTTCCTGCCCGATAAGGCCATTGACCTCATTGATGAGGCCGCGGCTCGGGTGCGCATGTACAAGTCGCTCCCCTCCTCCCCCCTAGAGGAGACCCTGGAGGAGCTGAGGAGGATTCAGAGGAGGAAGGAGGAGGCCCTCGACGCCCAGCGGTATGAGGAGGCGGCGGAGCTGCGCGTCCTGGAGATGGACCTTCGCAACAGGCTGGAGCAGTTGCGCTTGAGCGAGCCCAACCCCTCCTCTACAGAGACGGGCCTCCAGGTCACCGCTGACGATGTGGCTGAGGTCGTCTCCATGTGGACGGGCGTGCCTGTGGCGCGCCTCGCCGAGGAGGAATCGGCCCGCCTCCTCCACATGGAGGAGGCCCTGCACAAACGCATTGTGGGCCAGGACGAGGCCATCACCACCATCGCCAAGGCGGTGCGTCGCGCCAGGGCAGGGCTCAAGGACCCCAAGCGGCCCATCGGCTCCTTCATCTTCCTGGGGCCCACGGGAGTGGGGAAGACGGAGCTGGCCAAGGCCCTGGCAGAATTCATGTTCGGAACTGAGGAGGCCCTGTTGCAGCTCGATATGTCCGAATTCATGGAGCGGCACACCGTCTCCAGGCTGGTGGGTGCGCCCCCCGGCTACATCGGCTACGAGGATGCCGGACAGCTCACTGAGGCCATAAGGCGCCGCCCCTATTCCGTCATCTGCTTCGATGAGGTGGAGAAAGCACACCCCGAGGCCCTCAACATTCTCTTGCAGATAATGGAGGACGGGCACCTGTCGGATGCCAAGGGGCAGCGCGTTGACTTCCGCAACTCCATCATCATCATGACCTCCAACATCGGGGCGAAGCTCCTGAGCAGGGAGACGGCCATCGGCTTCGCCGTGCCGCGGGATGAGGCCAAGACGGCCGAGGAAGCTTACCAAAGGATGAAGGAGAAGGTGCTGGCAGAACTCAAGAGGACATTCCGCCCCGAGTTCCTGAACAGGGTTGATGGGATAATAGTCTTCAGGCCCCTGACCAAGGAGGAGATAAAGAAGATCGTTGACCTCGAGTTGGCTAAGGTGCAGAGGCGATTAGACGAGCAGGAGATCAAGTTAGAGGTCCGCGATGCGGCCAAGGAGATCCTGGTCAGGGAGGGTTATGACCCCCACTTCGGTGCCCGCCCCCTGAGGCGGGCCATCCAGCGCCTGATAGAGGACCCCCTCTCAGACGGGATCCTGGCGGGCGAGTTCCAATCGGGCGACACCGTCGTCGCTGACGCGGAGGGCGATGAGATAAAGCTTAAGGCCTTGGCGATGGTGGAGGTTTAGCTCCTATCGGCAAGGGGCTAGATGGAAGAGAGGATGGCGAGATTAGAGGGGATAATGGAGCAGATGGATAAGAGGCTGAACCACATCGAGACGGAGATAAGCGAGTTGAGGACTGAGATCAACAGCAATTTCAAGTGGACCTTGGGGCTTCTGATTCCGATGTGGGTGAGCATCATTGCCACCATCCTGCTCAGGGGCTAAGGAGGATTACCACAAAGCTGGACGGATCGGTATCGGCGCCTTGCAGGTATAATCGAGAAAGCGATCGAGGACATCCAACGGGCGATTGCCGCTTTAACCTTATAGCGATCGCCCGTTTTTTCTTACTGTTGGGCTTCTGTTTTTGACATGGATAGCAACCTATTGTAAAATGGTGATAGCCGTGTAAGCTGCGGAGAGAAAGCCGATTCGCGAAGGGGACCCAATGAGGCGCATCTTCAATGACGACATTATGATAGGTGCAGAAGAGGTCATGAAGGGACTCGCCTAAAGAAGCGATGTCCCTTTTGTTGTCAAGAAGCGGCTTTCTGTGTTATAATTTCCTCAGACGACGTCGAACTTTTGGCAGGAGGGGGCACAGTGATTGATTCCTACGACTTCGGCAAGATTGTCATTGACGGCAAGCATTACACCTCCGATGTGATCATCTATCCAGACCGCGTTGACGCCAGTTGGTGGAGAAAGAGAGGGCATGAGCTACACCCTGAGGACTTGAAGGAGGTCGTCGAGGAGAAGCCGACAGTGCTGGTGGTCGGCACCGGGAAATGGGGGTTGATGGAGGTCCTGCCGGAGACCAGGGATTTCCTTCGATCCAAAGGGATAAAGCTGATCGTCGAGGAGACCGACGATGCCTGCAAGACCTACAACCGGCTTCGCGACTCTGAAAGGGTCATCGCTGCCCTCCATCTGACTTGTTAAAGGGGTGAGCGCCTTGAGAAGGGGCCCTTTGATCCTGCTTCTGCTCCTCACCGCGCTGGGGGTGATCGCCTATGATGTGTGGGCGGCTAGGAGTGAGATACTCCCCACCGGCGGGGTCGCCATCAGGGAGGGCGAGATTAACCTGAGCGGTGTGGTGAATAAGGATAAGGGGTGGGTGCAGTTCCTGGCCTGCCCCCGCCAGTACGACTGGCTGGCCATGGACTCTGCCATCGCCCTCGATGCCCGCCTGACGGAGATCCAGCGGGCGATGGACGCTTGCGGCCTCGAGCCCACCCAAGTAGCGCCCATCACGGTGAGGTGGGATGAGGGGAGCGCTGGCGTCGCGGAGTTGACTTCCACCGAGGGCGAGACCTTGCGGCTAAAGGACATCCTCTTCCTGGGCTCCGAGGTCCTGGATGCGGCCAAGCTGTGGGCGGTCGAGCAGGGGCTTTGTTGGGGCTGCCCCCTCTTGCCCGCGGAGCAGGAGGCGCTGATACGGGAGTTCATCCGCCCCTCGGGGGAGTCAGGATTCATGCTCGACCCAGGCCGCATGCCCCCTAAGGGGACGAAGGTGATAGTGGCCATCAGCTATTAGCTGTCAGCTACTGGCTAGTGGCTAATTGAGATTATCGTATGTTGATGGCAATCGAGCTTTTCACGACTGGCTTTCTCTTGGGTTTTGGGCCCTGCCTGCTCTACTGCGCCCCGGTGCTCTTGCCCTACATCGTGGGAACAAGCGATAACTGGCGGCAGGGGCTGCGGACGACGCTGACCTTCTCCGTCGCCCGCCTCCTCGCCTGTGGGCTCCTCGGGACAGCGGCAGGGCTATCCGGCCAGCTTATCGGGCGGTTCATCCAATCGGCCTCACTCATCGAGACCCTCGGTGGCACCATCGTGGCCGCCATGGGGGTCCTGATGGTGCTGGGCAAGGAGGCTGGCCCGCGCCTGTGCACGCTGCTGCGCAGTGAGGGTAACCCAGCCATCCTGGGTTTCCTCACCGGGCTCTCACCCTGCCCCCCGCTAGTGGGGGCTTTGATCGGCATCGCCCTCTCGACGACGAGCCCAGGGCTAAACCCTGGGCTCAGGGGCCTGCTCTACGGCCTCGCCTTCGGATCGGGGACGGCCCTCTCGCCCCTCCTCGCCCTGGGCCCCCTGGCCGGGGGCCTCAGCGGGAGGCTGATGAGGAGACCAAGCCTCCGCATCTGGCTTCAGCTATTGTTGGGGCTCGTCCTCTTCGCCTTCGGATTGCATTTAGTGGTCCGCCAAGTCCTCCTATCGCTGGGAGGTTGAGGGAATGTATAGCCTAGACGATACCATCGCTGCTATCTCCACCCCCATCGGCGAGGGTGGGATCGGGATAGTGAGGATGAGCGGGCCTGAGGCGCTCACTATCCTGCAAAAGATATTTATTAGGGGGAAAGGGATAGGGGATAAGGAGCAAGCCTATCCCCTAACCCTTATCCCCTATCACCTCCACTACGGCCACATCCTTGACCCGGAGACGGGCGAGGTCGTTGACGAGGTGCTGGTCTCCTACATGCCAGCCCCCCACACCTACACGCGGGAGGACGTGGTGGAGATCAACTGCCACGGCGGCATCGTCCCCCTGCGCCGCATCCTGGAGCTTTGCCTGCGAGGAGGGGCACGGCTGGCCAGCCCGGGGGAGTTCACCCTGCGCGCCTTCCTCAATGGACGCATAGACCTGGCCCAGGCCGAGGCGGTGCTGGACATCGTGCGGGCCAAGACGGAGGCCAGCCTCAGGGTGGCCGTGGAGCAACTGGACGGGCACCTATCGGACCAGGTCCGCCTAATCCGCAGCCAGTTGGTTGACGCCCTGGCCTATCTGGAGGCCTCCATTGATTTTCCAGAGGACGAGATACCAGAGCGGGACATAGCCTCCGACCTGGAGGAGGCGCGTGGGCTTCTGGGGGAGCTGCTGGCCCACGCCGATCAGGGCATCGTCTACCGCCAGGGGATCCGCACGGCCATCGTCGGCAAGCCCAATGTGGGCAAGTCATCCCTCCTTAACGCCCTCCTGCGCACCAGCCGGGCCATCGTGGCTCCCATCCCCGGCACAACCCGCGATACCCTGGAGGAGACCCTCAACCTGCAGGGAATCCCCTTGGTGCTGGTGGACACGGCGGGCATCATCGCTGATGACGAATTCTCTCGCCTTAAAGGTATTCCATTAGAAGAGGGGCGAGAGAATTCTTCAGAGACCGAGGATGTGCTCACGCGGCTGAGCATAGAGCGCAGCAGAAAAGCCCTCGCCCAGGCCGACTTGGCCCTCCTGGTGGTTGACGGCAGCGAGCCCCTAAGCGAGGCCGACCGCGAGACAGCCAGGCTGGTGGGGGATAGGGCAGCCATCCTGGTCATCAACAAGATAGACCTGCCGCAGGCGTCTGACTCCGGATCGCCCGACCTCCTTCCTGGGGCGCCGCGGGTCAGGATCTCCGCCCTGACGGGGGAGGGCCTGGAGGAATTGGAGCAGGCCATCGTGGATACGGTCTTTTCGGGGCGGGTTCTGGCCTCCGATGCCCTTTTGGTCAGCAACCCCCGTCACAAGGATGCCCTGCAGCGAGCTTTGGACCATCTGATGGCGGCCCAGGAGGCCCATCGCCGGGGCATGCCCGCCGACTTCATCGCTATAGGCCTCACCGCCGCCATCAGCGCCCTGGGGGAGATTACCGGGGAGACGGTGAGCGAGGACCTCTTGGAGGCCATATTCAGCAACTTCTGCGTGGGGAAATAGGGGAATGGGCAAGACCATCCTATTGACGGGGCGGCCTGGCGTGGGGAAGACGACGGTGATAAAGAAAGTGTTAGAGAGGCTGCCCGGCCGGGCTGGAGGCTTCTACACCGCGGAGATAAGGGAGCATGGCCGACGCCAGGGGTTCAAGATAATCACCCTGGACGGCCGGGAGGGGATCCTGGCCCACGTCAGCATCGAGGGGCCGAAGCGGGTGAGCAAGTATGGCGTTGACCTGACCAGCCTGGAGTCCATCGGCGTGGAGGCCATCCGCCGGGCCATCGCCGAGGACGACTACGTGGTTATTGATGAGATCGGCAAGATGGAGCTCTTCTCCGCGGAATTCAAGGCAGCAGTGCGGGAGGCCATCGCCAGCGATGCCATCGTCCTGGGCACCATCACCTGGCGCCCCCACCCCTGGGCCGATGAGATCAAGTCCCACCCTCAGGTCACCGTCCTCGAGGTCACCAGAGAGAACCGGGAGGCGATGGTGGAGCGGGTTCTGACGCTGCTTCAAAGCGGTAACCGCTCACGCGAGGAGCTCAAAGACTAAACCGGACCCCCAGCTCCTGCCCGATCTGCCTCAAGCTAGCCACCACCTTCGGGTGCAGCGGAATGCCTTCCCTGCGCCGTTCCTCCTCCATCTCGAACTCTATCTCGCCATGGATGTAGATCCGATCCTGCCCCTCGGCCTTAGGCGAGCCCTTTAGCTCCCTTATTATCTCGTCCATCATCGCCTTGAACTCCTCCACGGGCCGGAAGCCATCCACGCGCATGGCAGCGAAGAAGTGGCCTATCTCCGATACCCCCGGCACCCGGCTGATCGCAGCCGCATAGCCCGCACCCGAGAGGACGCCGCAGAGTATATCCACCACCACCGAGAGGCCGTATCCCTTGTGGCCGCCAAGCTCCCGCGTCCCTCCCAGGGGCATTATCCCCCTTCGGCCAGGACGGTGGCCGCATCGGTGGTGGGGCGCCCTTCGCCGTCCACTGCCCACCCTAATGGGAGGGGTTCGCCCTTCCTATGAGCCACCTCCACCTTGCCCATAGGCACGATGCTGGTAGCCATATCCAGGACGAAGGGCCTCTCATCCTTGGTGGGGACGGCCACACTGATGGGGTTGGTGCCGAGCATCGCTCGCTTCCCAAAGGTGGGCACCACCAGCGGCCTGGAATTGGTCAAGGATACCCCGATCATATCATGGGGGAGGGCCATCATAGCGTAGTAGCCGGCGATGCCGTAGTGGTTGCTATTACGCACCGAGACGAAAGCGGCGCCCACCTCCTCCGCCTTGCGAATGCACCGCTCCATAGCCCGCACCCCCACCACCTGGCCTAGCCCGTTGCCTCCATCCAGCAGGGCCGTGGCCGGCGTCTCACGCACCACCTTGACCTCGGCTTGCGGCTCGATGAGGCCCTCCCGCAAGCCCTTGACATAGCGCGGCAAGCGCGCCACCCCATGGGAGTTAATGCCCCGCAGATCGGCCTCGACCAGGACATCGGCCGTTATCTCTGCGTCCTCCGGTGGCACCCCCAAGCCCTCGAAGACCCCGGCCACGAAGCGCTTCAGGGCCTGGGCATCAACCCTCATGGCCTTCATCCTCCTCCAAGACCCTCTCCAGCGCCGCGATGGCCACCTCCAGCATGGAATCGTCGGGCTGGCGGGTGGTGAGCCCCTGCAGGGCCAGGCTGGGTGCCAGGAGTGCCCTGACCAAGGGGTTGTGGCGATGGGCGGCGCCTAGCCTGATCAGCTCGTAGGCCAGGCCGGCGATGAGGGGGATGAGCATTATGCGCGAGAGGATGCGCCACACCAGGGGCGGGCGACCAAGGAGGGCGAAGATGAGGATGGCTAGCACCGCCACCACCAGGAGGAAGCCGGTGCCGCAGCGGGCGTGGGCCGTGCTGTAGGCCCTGACCGCCCTCGGCTCCAGGGGAGCGCCATCCTCATAGGCGTTGACGGCCTTGTGCTCGGCGCCGTGATAGGCGAAGACCCGACTGATGTCGGGCAGAAGCCTGATCAAGGCGATGTAGGCGATGAGGAAGCCGAGGCGTATGAGGCCCTCGACGATGTTGCTCGCCAGGGATGAGGGGATATAGCGGTCGGCGATGCCCACCAGGAGCAGGGGCAGGATGAAGAAGAGGCCGATGCCCATGGAAAGGGAGAGGGCCATTGTGCCCCAGATCACCGGCGTCCTGAATTCCACCTCCTGCTCGGCCAAGGCGACGTTGGCCGAATACATCAGGGCGCGCATCCCCAGCACCAGGGCATCCCAGAGGAGGATCACCCCGCGAAGGAAGGGCAGCCTCCTCACTGGGCCGCTATAGAGCCTGGCCGGCAGCGGCTCAGCATGGACGACTATCTCCCCTGAGGGGCGGCGGACGGCCACAGCCATAGCTTTTCGGCCACGCATCATCACCCCCTCAATGACCGCCTGGCCAGCTAACCTCTCGCGCAAGCCTTCTTCTCCCAGCATCGTCCACAGCCCTCCAGGGGCGTTGACAAATGGTCTCTAAAGGCGTTAGAGAACGCCCACCCCTCGATTGTGGTGCAGTGTGTTTGCCGAGGAGCGCCGACTCATGGATCACCTCGCCCCGAAGAGGCGAACCACAAGCTCCAAGGGAGGCCCCGATTCAAGCCGGGCTTGGGCATCCAGCACATAGAAGCTGTCCCTCCGCCAAGTGGCGTCAATTAGTAGCTCTATCGCCTCTGGCGTCCTCCAAGGAGGGTGAGGTCGAACCTGGTGGTCTTCCTCTTCCTCATCGTTAACGTAACCGAGGAAGAGCTCCACCTCCCCGCTGGCTAACTGAGAGCACCGAACGAAGATGTCCACGCCATCCGGGACACGGAAGAGGACCTCGGTGGAAGGGCGCGTGATGGGGATGCGGAACTCCAATCCCCCTCCCCTCAGCTCCTCCCAAGAGACCTGCAGCTCCCTGGAGTCGAGGCCCTCCTCACCGACGGCCTCTTCCAACCTCACCACTTTGGGTGTGGGCACGGGTGGCCTGGGGGTGGGGGTAGCGGCAGGGCCGCAGGCTGTTATCGCCATCGCCATTAATAACCCTAATGAAAGCCTAATCACCTCGTTCACCAGTACTCCTGACTTTAAAGCGTATGGGTGAGCTTTATGGTCTCCGTAATGTGGATCCCCCTCTCGGAAAGCCCCCTCAATATCCGTTCGAAGAGCCTTTGGTCCATGCCCAGCCTCTCCGGAGGGATCACGCCTCTCTCTTCGATCTCACCCCGCGCCACCATCTGGGTCACTACGGAGGCGGTGTATCCGGTCGTGCGGGCCATGGAGGTGATCCCCCGGGCCTCAT
>CAYQVA010000059.1:0-8858 GCA_964420815.1 uncultured Anaerolineae bacterium | reverse complement strand
AGGAGAAAGGAAATGGAAAAGCAAATAACAGCAGGGCTTAGGTACACATTCCTCGTCCACGGCATCATGATGAGCATCTTCGCTCTTACTTACCTGTTTATCCCGGTGCTGTGGGGCGACTTGACAGGCTGCCTGTCCAATCAGGTGCCGCAGGTATTCAGGCTGTTCGGTACAGCCATCCTTGGGTTCGCCATAAGTTCATTCTTGGCGTTCAGGGAGACATCATGGGACAAGGTAAAGATCGTGGCTCAGATGGAGTGCATCATTACCATTCTGTTCCCGATTGTTATCCTATTGGGCTTGCTCTTGTGGGGTCTCCCAGCAATCGCCTGGATGTACTTCGTTGTTATGAGTGGCTTCGCCATAGCATTCAACGTCTTCTATTTCAAAGAATAGGCGAACAGGGAGTCTGTCCAAGTCCTGGAACTCTATTTCTGAATCTGGACACTCTCGATTCCAGGCTGCAAAACCTCATTCATCCGACGGTGTCGGAAGGGCGGCGATTGCTTGCTCATTGATGCGGTCGGAGAATGCTTGGGCTGGTTGGTGTCCAAATCCGGTCAGGTCTCCCGGCCAGCAGCGGTGTCTGGGGTGGCCGGGGGGTGGGCCGCCCAACCCCCGCTGCACCCGACCAGGCTTCGCCTGGGGCAAATCGGCGGCGCGTAGCGTAGCGAGGGCGGTTTTGGTCAAGAAGGCTCGACTGCAAACACGCCTGGCGGGTGAGCTTTTCCGTTATGCTATAGGAGATAAAGCTGTTCGTATTCATACAGGCGGTGTCTGCCCAATGCCTACCTCCAAACGCATAGGGCAATATCGGTTCTTCTACGCAGGCAATCGTTCAGAGCCACCACATGTGCACGTGGAGCGAGAAAACATTGTTTCCCCCTGGGAATAAAAAGGGAGGCCTAAGAAAGGCCTCTCTTCTTCGTTTCAAAATTCGAATCGGCTAGCTTCAGTATCCTGGAATAACCCCTCTCGATAAGGCGTTCTAGTTCCCTCGCACAGCGGCGATAACCCACTAAAGGCCCACCGTAGGGGTCGGCTATATCGTGTCTTCGACCGACCATCTCGCTCAGGAGATAGAGCTTGCCCCTGCTCTCAGGGAACTCCCGGCCGATCGCCTCCCTGTGCCGGGCCTCCATCACCAGGATGAGGTCGGCTTCCTCCACATCCTTCTTCGTCAGGCTGTGGGAACGGTGCCCGCTGATGTCTATGCCCCGCTCGAGCATGGTTTGGATGGCGTAGGCCGAGGCTGGCTGCCCGTTCGAGGCCCAGGTGCCAGCCGAGCGCACCTGATACTCCGCCTCACGGCCCTCACGCTTTAGCCTCTCCCTCAGGAAGCACTCCGCCATAGGGGAACGGCAAAGGTTGCCCAGGCAAACGAAAAGGATAGTCGGTCGCGATTCGCCCTTCATGGCTACTCCGCGATCAGCAAATACAGCAGCTCTTGATACCTCTCCTCCTGCTCCGGCGATAGCCTCCCCGTCTCCGCCTCCAGGGCCAGCAGGTCAAGCATCTCGTCGTCCAGGCGGTCATATTCCTCCGGGCTGAGCTTGGGCCTCCCCTCCCCCATAATCTCATATCTCTCCAGGTATTTCCGATATTCCTCGTTATACTTTCCTTCCTCCATTGACCCACTGCCTCCCATCCATCTTCTATGCCTCTTTGGGGCACAAACCCGCCAATTTGAGCTCATTATACCACTCTATCCCCCTCATTGGCAAGTAGGGGCGAGGCATCCCTGACGGCTGTCTCCAAATGGAGCAACCTTCACCACGAAAACCTCCAAGTCGTCAAAACCCTCCCAGGGATGCCTCGCCCTTACCAGCCCATGCCGCCTCGATGAGGGCATATAACCCTCCGGAGACGAGGGAGTGGCCGCCTAAGACCACAGGGATGGGCGCCTCGATCGCCGCGGCTGTGAAATCGCGGACGAAGGGATGGGCGATCTTATCCGGCTGGCGCAGGTCTGAGTAGAAGCGGTCGGAGGCGGGGGGCCAGAGGCCTAAATGCCCGAAGATCACCCGCGTATCGAGGAAGGCGGCATCGCCCAGCTCGCCTAGGGTGGCGAAGAACCTCTCCACACCCACCTCCTCGATGTAATAACCAAGCAAGGAGCGAACCTCGCCACGCTCCTGGCGTCCGCTGGCGCGCATCCCCCGCTCCTCGGAGAATATGCGCACGCGACAAGCTGTCTCCGTCTCCAGATAGGCCCAGACCGGCGCCGCTACCCTCCCCGCCACCAGGATCTCAGCATCACGGCTGGTTATCAGGGGCATGACCATCTCAATGTGGGAGGTATCCAGAGCGAGGCTATCCAGGTAGCGTCGCGCATGCCTGCCCACGGCAGGGTGATAGGAAAGGGTCATCAGGTCGGCGGGAGTGTCAACGTCCAATTGCGTGCCCGCGGTGCGGGGCGGGGAGTAATTCTTCAGGCCAGCCTCCTCCCGCAGCAGCCAGCCCAGGTCGTTGTCCGTGGCTGGCGGCGTGATGGCCGCCAGGGCCTCGCCAGGGACGAAGGCGGCGAAGTCGGTGGAGTAGAGGTTATTGGTGACCAGGATCTCCTCGGCAGAGAGCACCTTCTCGACAATCCCTTCCATCTCCGCTGTGGAGAGGAGGGCCCCACTGCCGCCGCCCATGTAGAAGGGCCTCTCTATGCGGTACTTCTCGATGAGCTGGCGCAGGCGGCGCCCAAAGTGGAACTCCTCCCCCTCCACATCGAATTCGACCTGCACGGGCATATGGCGTAAGCGGCGGGCCAGGCGGTGGGAGTTGGTGGCGACGATGATCCGGTCAATGGACGGGATGGCCATAGCCTTCTCGATGGTGTCGAGGGCGACCGCTTCGCGGCCCTCGTTCACCATCCTCTCCACCTCGCTTTCCTCTTTGCCGCCCACAAAGAGCAAAAGCGACACCTTCTCGGACATCTCAGCTCCCCGATAACAAAAAGGCAAGGGCTGGGGTCTCAGGCCCAGCCCCTGCCTACTTGACCCTTTAGGCCAATTCAGGCTCGATTATCCCGTAATTCCCATCCCTGCGCCGATAGAGGACGTTTATCTCCCCGCTATCAGCGTTGTAGAAGACGAAGAAATCGTGGCCTAAAAGCTCCATCTGCTCTATGGCCTCCTCCTCGCTCATGGGCGACATCTGAAAACGCTTCCGGCGAACAATGCGGCGCGGTGGCTCCTCCTCATACTCGATGGGCGGCATCTCGCCCCTCCGCTTGCCACGCCTGTAGAGCTTCTCCTTGTAGCGGATGATCTGGCGATACAGCTTATCCAGAACAGCATCAACGGAGGCAAATATGTCGTCTGACCTCTCTTCGGCGCGTATGATGGTCCCCCTGCTCTTGAGGGTGACCTGAACCACCTGGCGATCGGCCGCGCTCTTAGCGCTCTCGACCGAGAGCTCTACCCGTGCCTCACTGATGGTGGGCAGATAGCGATCCAGTTTGCCTATCTTCTTCTCCACGTAGTGACGCAGGTATTCCGAGACCTCGATGTTCTTACCCTTAATGATCAGTTGCATCTCTCATCTCCCTCCCTGTTAGCAATAGCGATGTGCCTAGGCCATCCGCTACCATTGTAGCGGCTTTTAGAGCGGATGTCAATCTCATTGGTTGACTTCTGCCTTCCCCAAGACTACCACATCATTTTGAGGAGGGGGCGTTCTCTAACTGACGAACGGTCTCGCCGAATTTTCTCAAAAAAGGAGACCGGTCTTGCCTACGCCATTCGCCTTCGAAATCGAAGGCGAGACCGTTCGTCAACGCCCCCTCGATAAATCATAGTGGACCTCACCTCTCCCGGGCCAGGGTGAGGGCCCAGACGGAGCGGGGCCTCCGCTGGGCTAGAGCAATGCTACAGGCCTCCAGGGTGGCCCCTGTGGTGCAGACGTCATCTATGAGAAGCACCCTCTTCCCCGCCACTTGCTCATCCACGCAGGCGAAGGCATCCCTCACGTTCTCCTTCCTCTCCTGAGCGCTCAGCTCCACCTGAGGGGCCGTCTCCCTCACGCGAAGGAGGGACCCTTCCAGGAGAGGCAGCCCCGTCAGCTCCCCCAACCGTCGGGCCAGGAGGGCCGATTGGTTATAGCCCCGCTCCCTCAACCGCTTGGGGTGCAAGGGCACGGGGACGATGACCTCAGCGGGCAAGGGATCTCTCTCCAGGTAGACGGCCAATAATCGGCCAAGGGGGACGGCCAGATCACGAAGGTTATCGTATTTGAAGCGGTGTATGGCTTTGCGCAGGGGCCCTTCGAAGTAAGCGACGGCGCGGATGCCGTCAATCCGCAAGGGGTCACGCTGGCAGAGGAAGCAAAGGCGCCCCCCTATAGTGGGACGGCCACAGCGGGGACAGAGCGGCGGCTGAATGAACTCGATCTGGGCATAGCATTCCTCGCAGAACCAGGTGCCGGCCTTCCCGCAGCCAACGCAGCGCGGGGGGAAGAGGAGGTCGAGCAGGGCCCTCTTTATCTGCCCGATGCCGGGGGTTATGAACAGGTTATCCATCGCCAAGCGCTGCCTGTGAATAAAATTCGCAGGCTAAGAGCTAAAGCACGCCTTCAGCCCAGGGTTAAACCCTGGGCTAAACGCCGAGGTGACGAACCCTCTCGCCCCCTCTCTTGTGGAATACCTTTTAAGGAGAGAGGTTCGTCAGGAGTGGGCCTTCAGCGCACTTGGGTTATCAGTCTGGCAACTTTATTGCCAGTGGCATTGCTAGCCCACCTTGCGGGCGTAGGTGGTGAATAGGTCGCCGAGGTTGATAGGGACCGGGATAGTCGCCAGCCGCAGCATCCTGGCCAGCCCGCTGAGCACCCTCGAAATTGCCTTGTTGTAAGGCTCGAGCCGCGAGATGAGGTAGCCCAAGCGCAGGAACCGCCCCTGGTTGATGCTCCTTATCACCTGGAAGCCCGCCTTCTCCAGCATCTTGGTCAGGGTCCGGGGTGAGAAGTAATAGAGATGCATCTCCATCAACCACGGCCAGCGGGGCCCCATGAGCTTAGCGAAGAGGCTCTCGATGTTCATAGTGTGGATGCAGACGATGCCGCCTATCTTCAAGATGCGGTGGACTTCCCTCAGCTCGCCCATGGGGTCGGTGAGGTGCTCGATCACATCCCACATGGTCACCACGTCGAAGAACTCGTCGGCGAAGTCGGCCTCCTTGAGCGTGCCTGCCATCACCCGCAGCCCCTTCCTCCGCGCCTCCTCCACGGCCCAACGCGAGGGTTCAACCCCCCAGGCCTCCCAACCCCTCTCCTGGGCGATCTCCAAGAGGACCCCAATGTAGCATCCCACATCTAGCAGCCTTCGGCCATCGGCGGGAGGCATCAGCTCCTCCAGAGGGCGGAGGTTCCTCCTGAAGGTCAATACCCTCCCCTCTCGCTCCTCCAGATACGTCTGGTCAACGACCTTCTCGTAGTTATCGAGGATGAGGCCTCCCTCACGGCGGGGGTTGGTGTATACCAGCCCACACACCTTACACCTAACGATGGGGGGATGCAGGCCGTAGCTCAGACTGGTGCAGCGGTAACGCTGGGCATCGTTGTTAGATAGATCGCCTGCCAGGGTGCTGGGGTATAATAACTCGGTTTCGTCGGAGCCGCAGAGGTTGCAATTCACATACTCCAATGGATCTTCCCTTCAGCGTCGGGGAAAGGCACGCTCCCACAACAGGCGGAGGACGGTGTACATGGCCTTCAATAGCTCTTTATAGGAGATCTTGGAGGCACCGCGCTTCCTATCCTCGAAGATGATGGGCACCTCAACGATCGAGCAACCCTCCCGCTGACACCGGTAAAGGATCTCTATCAGGAACGAATAGCCTTCGGAGAATATCTGGTCTAAGCCTATGGACTCCAGGGCCCGGCGCCGATAACACCTAAACCCGCCGGTGCAATCTTTAACCTTCAAGCCCAAGGCAACCCTGGCGAAGGCGTTAGCCGCCCTGCTTAAGAGCCGCCGTCCCAGGCTGCAATCCAGGGTCCCCCCGCCAGCGATGTAGCGTGAGCCAATGACCAGATCGTGCGTCTGAGCCTCGGCGAGGAATCGGGGGATGTGACGGGGATGATGTGAGAAGTCGGCGTCCATGGTCATCACGTAATCGAAGCCTGAGGCCAGGGCCCACTTGAAACCGGTGAGATAGGCCGTCCCCAGCCCCAGCTTGCAGGGGCGGTGGATGACATGAACCCGACTGTGCCTCTCCTTCAGGGCTTCGGCGATCTCCCCCGTCCCATCGGGGGAGCCATCGTCAACGATGAGGACCTCCACATCGGGCCTCAAGGCCAGGATCGCTTCGACCAATCTCTCGATGTTGTCCCTCTCGTTGTAGGTGGGGATGACGATGAGCGTCTGCATTCCACCTCCCTGCGATGGTGGTTTGGGGGGCGAAATGGGGTTTCGTTATATTTTACCACATTTCCCTTTTTTAGCAAGTGCAGGTGCAATGCACTCTGTAAGCGCGTTGTGTCTCAGGGACTTGTCTCCGGCGATATATTGTAGTACAATTAACCCTGGAGAGAGGAATGATACCCCTGCGTGACATCAACCCCACCCGCAGATTCCCTTTGATGACCGTCCTCCTCATCGCCGCTAATGTCCTGGTTTTCATCTACGAGCTGATCCTGCCGTCGGAGGAGGCGTTGCGAGGCTTCCTCTACACTATGGGGGCCATCCCCTACGAGGTGCTCCACAACTTCGGCCTCAGGGCCATCGTTACCCTGCTCACCTCCATATTCCTCCACGGCGGCTTCGTCCACATCATCGGCAACATGCTCTTCCTGTGGATCTTCGGCAACAACGTGGAGGACGATATGGGGCGGTTGCGCTTCGCCGCCTTCTACCTGCTCTGCGGCTTTGGGGCCAGCGCCGCACAGATCGCCGTGGCACCCAGCTCCCGGGTGCCCATCATCGGCGCCAGCGGCGCCATCGCAGGGGTCCTGGGCGCCTACCTCCTCCTCTTCCCCCACGCCCAGATTGACACCCTGCTCATCCTCGGCTACTTCATCCGCCTGGTCAGGCTCCCCGCCATCCTGGTCATCAGCCTCTGGGTCATGTTACAGTTCTTCAGCGGCCTGGCCTCCCTGGGCGTGGTGCAGCTCGGCGGTGTCGCCTGGTTCGCCCATATCGGCGGCTTTATAGCGGGGCTTCTGTTGGTTAACATCTTCCGCCGAAGGAGGAGAGGGTATTATTTTAAGTGAGGGCTTGATTAACCCTCACTTTTTGTTTCCAAGGCGAACGCTCTCCCCGCCGCCCCGACAGGCGAGGATGCCCTTTAAGAGCAGTAACTCTTTGCTTCCAATTTGTAAACCGTCTCCCGGTAGGGAATCTGGAGGCAGCGATGACCAGTAGAGCAGAGACACTCTATCGGTTACAGACCATTGACCTGGCGATGGATAAGGCGAGCCGCCGCTTGCAGGAGGTCGAGGCCCAGCTAGGGCCAAGCGAGGCACTACAAGAAAGACGACGCTCACTGGAAAGGGAGGAGCAAGTGCTGGCCGAACTCCGAAGAAAGCTGCGTCTCCTGGACCTGGACTTGAAGGGCCTGGAGAGCAAGATCGCCTCCACTGAGGAACAGCTCTATGGTGGCGAGGTAAGGAGCCCCAAGGAACTGGCGGGGATGGAGCAGGAACTGCGATACCTGAAGCGCAGGAAGGGGGAGGTGGAGGACGAGATGCTGGAGACGATGATAGGCATCGAGGAGAGGGAAGCCAGCGTGGCCGCGAAGAGGGAGGAATTAGAGGCCATCGAGAGGGAATGGGAGCAAGGGCAGGCTCAGCTGCGAAGGGAACAGGCTGATTTACAGGCTGAATTGGCCGATCTAAGGGAGAAGAGAAATGGCTTACGGGGCTCGATAGCCGATGATGACCTGGCCACCTATGAGGAGCTGCGCCGGAAGAAAGGGGGGCGGGCTGTGGCCCTCCTCAAAGGGGACATCTGTCAGGGTTGTGGGGTGGCGCTCCCCACCAGCCTGGCGCAGCGCGCACGCTACAGCCCCGACCTGAACTTTTGCGTTATCTGCGGGCGAATCCTATATGCGGAGAGATAGCCGAAAACCGCCACATTCCCCGTTTAATATCCTCTGGCGATGAGGGCCAACAACACCTGCCGGATAACCTGTAACAGGATCAGGGCCACGAGGGGGCTGATGTCCATCATCCCTATAGGTGGGATGATGCGACGTAGGGGAGCCAAGATGGGCTCGGTAACCCTGTCTAGGAAGGCGACGAGAGGATGATAGGGGTTGACGTTAAACCAAGAGAGAAGGGCCCGCGCTACGATGGCAAAGCTGAGCAGGTTGAACAGGACGTCAACGAGATCGTAAAGCCACATCATTTTTATACCTCCAGTCTCTCACCAAAGATGGCCCGCCCGATGCGCACCATCGTCGCACCTTCCTCGACAGCCACCTCGAAGTCGTCGGTCATCCCCATGGAGAGGTGACGCCAGCTAGCGGCAGGGAAGCGGCGGCGCAGTTCGTCTCGCAGCTCCCGCAATCGGCGGAAGTAAGGGCGAGCATCCTCCGGATCGGCAACGATGGGGGCCATGGTCATCAGCCCCTGCACCTCGATGTTAGGCAATGCCAGTATCTCCTCCACGACGGCGAAGAAGCCCTCCCTCTGCCCCTCATCCTCCTCCCACCGTTCCAAGGCGAAGCCATATTTGCTCTCCTCGCCGGAGATATTGGCCTCCAGCAAGACAGGCATGACCCTGCCCTCACGCTCGCAGAGGCGATTGAGGCGCTGGGCCAGCTTGAGGGTGTCCACGGAGTGGATGATGTCGAAGAGGCGGATGGCATCCTTGGCCTTGCGCCTCTGGAGGTGGCCGACCATGTGCCAGGTGAGGGGGGAGGAGCTAGGGG
>CAYQVA010000058.1:0-8884 GCA_964420815.1 uncultured Anaerolineae bacterium | reverse complement strand
GTAAGGAGGAGTCCTTGTGCCAGCGCACCATCTATCTTGACATCGGCATCAACGGCGCTTTCCTCACCCGTCGCTGGGAGGAGCCGGAGAACTGGATGCGCCTCACTAAAGAGCTGGGCTATCCCTACCATGAGTTCTGCGCCGACGTGCTCGACCCCTTCTTCAGTGGAGATTGGGATTACCAGAAGCGAACGGCGCGAGGGGCGCGCGCTGCGGCGGAAAAATACGGTGTGACCATCACCGACATCTACACCGGGGTGGCCACCCATCGCTTCCACGGGCTCTCTCACTCCCATCCCGCTGTGCGAGCGCGCATGCGAGAGTGGATAGCGCGTTGCATGGACATCGCCCTGGAAATGGGGGTGGACCGCATCGGCGGTCATTGGGACGCGTACTCAGTCGAGGTGCTGTCCGATGAGGCTCGTTATCGAGCGGCTTTAGAGGAGACCCGCGCCCAGTTCCGACAGCTGGCTCGCATCGCTAGGGAGAAGGGCCTGGCGGCTATCTATAACGAGCAGATGTACATCCCCAGCGAGGTGCCCTGGACCATCCAGCAGGCTTACGAGTTTCTGGAGGCGGTCAATCGTGGGAACGACGGCGTGCCAATTTATTTAACGGTGGATACCGGCCACGCGGCTGGAATCCACTATGGAGCAGAGGGCGATGATACGGATTATCGCGCTTGGCTGTGCCATTTCGCGGCGGTGGCAGAGGTGGTGCACCTCCAGCAAACCACACCGGATGCCAGCGCTCACTGGCCCTTCACCGAGGAGTACAATCAACGTGGTTGTGTGCGCATTGAGGAAGTGCTGGCCGCTATCCGCTATGCTCATGAGCACTGGGCCGAGAACCCTCTCTCGGCTTTTATGAAGCCTGTAAAGCGGACGATCCTCGTGGTTGAGGTAATCCCTGCATCCACTAAACGGGAGGATGTATTGCTGAAGGAGCTAGCTGAAACCGCTCGTTATCTACGCCGTTATGTCCCTGAGGGTGGACTGAGCTGGACGTTTCGGGAAAGGGGCCAAGGATGAGGAAAGGGATCCTGCAACGCTATCAGAAGGTTGAAGGAGGCCTCCCAAAGACAATGCTTATTTGGCCTCTTTACGGTGCGGGCTTTGAGAAGCTGGGGCGCGAAGGGAAACCCCTTCGCGTTCCCGTGCCTCAGTATGGCCCCGAAGAGCTCCTCGTGCGCCACGATGCCGTAGGATTATGCTTCTCCGACATCAAGGTGATACGCTTAGGGCCGGATCATCCTCGCCTCACGGGGCGCAATATGGAGCAGGAGCCTGTAGTCCTGGGCCATGAGGTGGCCATGACTGTGGTAGGGGTAGGGGAACGTCTCCGAAAGCGCTACCACGTCGGCGACCGCTTCATCATCCAGGCCGACATCTACTATCGAGGACAGGGGATGGCCTATGGTTACGTTCTCCAGGGAGGGCTCTCCCAATATGCCATCATTGGCAAGGAGATTCTGCGCGGTGATGAGGGATGTTATCTGTTACCGGTAAAGCCGGAAACTGGCTATGCCGAGGCAGCTCTCACCGAACCCTGGGCATGCGTGGAGGCAGCCTACAACATCCGCTACAGGGAGGGGCTGAAGGATGGCGGCGTCGCCTGGTTTCTCGGCTGCGGGGATGCCAAGAGCTCCTATCACCTCAGTCAGGGCTTAGATAAATCCTCCCATCCTCGCAGAATAGTGGCCACGAACCTTCCCGACCCTTTAGCAAATTTCCTCTGCCAGCGGGCTGAGATTCTGGGAATCGAATGGGTGGCTTTAGACGATTCGGCGGAAGTAACCGATTGGTCGCCCTTTGACGACATAATCGTCTTGGGCGCCACCGAGCCGACGATGGTTGAAGAAGCGGCTAAGCACCTGGCCAAGGGGGGCATCCTCAACGTCGTGGCTCCCCGGCTTGAAGGCAAGGTGCGCCTCGACATAGGGCGGCTTCATTATGACCATATCACCTTCATCGGGACGGAGGGAATTGATATAGCTGCTGCTTACCAGCCTATCCGCTCAAAATTGCTTCCAGGGGGGCTTGCCTGGATATTGGGCGCTGCAGGGCCTATGGGCCACATGCACGTGCAGCGGGCTATCGAGCTAGAGGGCGGCCCTCGCAAGATAGTGGCCACCAATTTGCGCTCGCCGCGCATCTTAGAACTGAAGCGGAAGTTCGGCGAAGCAGCCCGACGGCGGGGAATGGAGCTGATTTGCCTGACCGAGGAAAGGATAGGCAGTGAGGCTTACTACGAGCGTCTTTGGGAGGAGAGCGATGAACAGGGCTTCGACGACATCGTCGTCCTGGCCCCCAGCGCTGAGGCCATTGAGCGGGCGGTTGATTACCTGGCCCCTGGGGGGGTGATGAACATCTTCGCTGGCCTCCCCCGAGGGACCGAAGTGGCGATGGATGTTAACGCTATCGCTATTCAAGGGATTCGTTTCATCGGCTCGAGCGGCTCTACCATCGCCGACCTCCGGCGGATGCTTGCCCTCACCGAAAGCGGAGCTCTCTCCCCTAACCGCTCGGTAGCAGCAGTGGCCGGCATGGAAGGAGCCCTGGATGGGCTGCGGGCGGTGGCTGAGGGCCGCTTTCCGGGCAAGGTGGTGGTCTTCCCTCAGATCGCGAGCTTGCCCCTAACGCCTCTTCCTGAATTACGCAAGCTGCTGCCCAACGTTTACGCCAAATTAGGGAAAGGAGAGGTATGGACGAAGGAGGCTGAGGAAGAATTGCTGGCAACTTTATTGGTGGAGGGATAAGGGGTGAAACCGCTCCAAGATCGCGTAGCTATAGTCACCGGGGCGGCCCAGGGCCTCGGTGAGGCCATTGCTCATCGCCTGGCTAAAGAAGGTGCACACGTGGTAGTTGTCGACATCAACTTCAAGGGCGCTAAGAAGGTGGCCGCTGCGATTGAGAAGGAAACTGATCGACATGCCATAGCTATCCGCGCTGACGTCACCGACGAGACGCAGGTGGAGGAGATGGTGCGGCGCACAGTGGAGGCATTTGGGCGATTGGACATTATGGTCGCTAACGCAGGCATCATCGAATCCCGCGAGATTACCGATTTCCCCGCGGACCTGTGGCGCAAGATCATTGAGGTCAACTTGGTCGGCTACTTCCTATGCGCGAAGGCCGCTGCTAAAGTGATGAAGGCCCAGCGGAGCGGGGTCATCATCCAGATTAACTCCAAATCAGGCAAGAAGGGGAGCCTTTGGAACTCTGCCTATGCCGCCTCCAAGTTTGGAGGCATCGGGCTGACCCAGAGCATCGCCCTGGACCTGGCTCCCTACAACGTGCGGGTCAACGCTGTCTGCCCTGGCAACCTCCTGGACTCGCCCCTCTGGGTGGGGAAGTTGTATGAGCAATACGCTCGCAAGTGGGGGATAACGCCCCAAGAGGTGCGGGCCAAGTATGAGTCCCGGGTTCCACTGGGCCGCGGCTGCACCTACGACGATGTAACCAACGTGGTGGTTTTCCTGGCCTCGGATCAGGCCAGCTATATGACTGGCCAGGCCATCAACGTCACCGGCGGCCAGGAGATGAGGTGAGGCGAGGAGGATTCTCATGGCCAAGGCTATTGGATTTTTGGCCTTCGACCTCGGTGCGGAGAGCGGGCGCGCCGTCCTGGGATGCTTTGACGGCGAAAAGCTCAGCCTTTCGGAGGTGTACCGCTTCCCCAATGGCCCTGTACGCGTTTTAGGCAGCCTCTATTGGGATGTCTTGCACCTCTGGAGTGAGATAAAGCATGGGTTAAGACTATGTGCCCGCCAAGGCAAGGTGGAACTGGTGGGCATCGGCGTGGATACATGGGGGGTAGATTTTGCCCTGCTCGGCGCTGACGATTCCCTGCTGGGTAATCCCCATCATTATCGCGATCCACGAACTGAAGGGATGATGGAGGAGGCCTTCCGCCGTGTCCCTCGTGAGGAGATATTTGAGCGCACAGGAATCCAGTTCATGCCCATAAATACCCTCTATCATCTCCTGGCCATGGCCATCCACGAGGCACCAGCCCTGAAGCTCGCCAGGACTTTTTTAATGATGCCTGACCTCTTTAATTTCTGGCTGACCGGGCGGAAGGTCTGCGAATTCACCGATGCCACCACCACCCAATTTTATGATCCACGCAAGGGCACGTGGTCCAAGCTGTTGTTCAAGAAACTGGGCCTTCCGTTTCATATCCTGCCGGAGATCGTGCCACCTGGCACTGTGCTGGGCCCGCTTTTGCCGTCGGTAGCTGAGGAGGTTGGCCTGAGGAAGGTGCCAGTCATAGCGCCGGCCTGCCATGACACCGGCTCTGCCGTGGCTGCAGTGCCGGCCAGGGGAGAGGATTGGGCTTATATTAGCTCCGGCACCTGGTCGCTGATGGGAACCGAGATAACCGAGCCCATCATTAATGCCCAGAGCCTGGCTTACAATTTCACCAACGAGGGCGGCGTCTGCGGCACTTTTCGTTTCCTGAAAAACATCATGGGGCTTTGGCTCGTCCAGGAATGCCGACGAACATGGGCGCGAGCTGGGGAGGAATTTTCCTATGAGGAGCTGACGGAGATGGCGGCCTGTGCCGAGCCGTTCAAGGCCCTGGTGGACCCTGACCATCCAGTTTTCCTCCGGCCAGGCGACATGCCGGCCACGATTAAGAACTTTTGCGAGAGGACCGGGCAGCCTGTGCCGGAAACCAAAGGCGCCATTCTTCGCTGCGCGCTGGAGAGCCTGGCGCTCAAATACCGCTGGGTTTTGGAGCGACTGGAAGCGATGTTGAGGCGAAGGCTGGAGGTCATCCACATTATCGGCGGCGGGTCGCGGAACAAGTTGCTAAATCAATTCACTGCCGACGCAACCCAGCGCCTTGTGATGGCCGGCCCAGCCGAGGCAACGGCCATCGGCAACATTCTTATGCAGACGTTAGCATCCGGTTACATCGCTTCCCTGCAAGAGGGTCGCGAAATGGTTCGTCGCTCCTTCAAGATGACAACCTACGAGCCTGGTGACCCAACTCGTTGGGATGAGGCTTACACACGCTTTCTGACGATAATGGAACAAGAGGAGAATGTGAATGGGTAAGAAATCCTCCCTTTTTGGCTACAAAGTGGCGTCCTCGCCATGTCTGATGAGGTGCAGAACGGAGCGTGGACGTCCCTCCGTAGTAGGGGATTCGCCTTGTCCCAGGAAAGGGTATCGGGTAGCCAGTCCGAGGACAATGGAGCAAGAGGAGAGCGTGAATGGGTGAGAACTCTCTAGCGGAGATTATGCAAGAGGAGGGGCTCACTAAGGAGAACCTCCTAACCTACCTGCGGCAGATGCTGGAGATACGCCGCTTTGAGGAGAAGGTCTACGAGCTCCTAGGACGTAACATCATCAAGGGGGCATCACATCTTTACGCTGGTGAGGAGGCAGTGGCGGTAGGAGCCATCGCTGCCCTGCGGGACGACGACCTCATCACCTCGACCCATCGTGGCCATGGCCACTGCCACGCTCGCGGCGACAGCCTAGCCAAGACGCCCGAGGAGAAGCAGGAACACCTCAACAAGATGATGGCCGAGCTAATGGGGAAGGCCACCGGCTATTGTAAGGGCCGTGGCGGCTCGATGCACATCGCCGACGTGAAAAGGGGGAATCTGGGGGCAACCGGCATCGTCGGCGGCAATATTCCCGTGGCCACTGGCGCTGCCCTCGCCCAGAAGATGATGGGCACTGACAGGGTAGTCCTTTGCTTCTTCGGCGATGGAGCAGCTAACACGGGTGTTTTCCATGAATCCCTGAACATGGCTGCCATCTGGAATCTGCCGGTGGTGTATGTGGTGGAGAACAACCAATATGCCATGTCGGTCCCATGGAGGAAAGCCTCCAAGCTGCCCAACGTTGCCGACCGTGCAGCCGCCTACGGCATCCCCGGCGTGGTGGTTGACGGCATGGATGTTTTGGCGGTGCGCCGGGCGGTAAAGGAGGCAGCGGAGCGAGCCAGGCGTGGCGAGGGGCCGACGCTGGTGGAGTGCAAGACCTATCGCTGGTACGGCCATTCTCGCTCTGACCCGCGCAAGTACCGCACCCGCGAGGAGGAGGCTCAATGGAAGGCCCGCGACCCCATCATCACCCTCAAAAAGCAGCTTCTGGAGGCTGGCATTGCCACTGAGGAGGAGATAAGGGCTATCGAGGAGCAGGCCATCGAGGCCATCGCGAAAGCCACTGAATTCGCCCTTTCATCGCCTAATCCTCCAGTCGAGGAGCTTTATCAGGATGTATATGTTCCCCTCAAAACGACGCAGACCGACATCGAGGCCGAACGCCGCTTGCGAGAACGCGTTCGGCGCGGCGAGGGAATGCGTCAGATAACCTTCCGCGAGGCCATCCAGGAAGCGCTTCGGGAGGAGATGCGGCGTGACCCTCGCGTTTTCATCATGGGTGAGGACGTGGGGTTATATGGTGGAGCCTACGGCGCGACACGGGGCCTGTTTGAGGAGTTCGGGGAAGAGCGAGTGCGCGATACGCCCATTTCGGAAGCAGCCATCGGCGGGGCAGGCGTGGGAGCCGCCATGGCTGGGATGCGCCCCGTAATCGAGATCATGTATGTGGATTTCACGCCGCTGGCGATGGATCAACTGGCCAATCAGGGAGCGAAGAATCGCTATATGTTCGGCGGCAAAACCACCGTCCCTTTGGTCATCCGCACCCAGGGAGGGGCTGGGCGCTGCATCGCCGCCCACCACTCGCAGAGCTTGGAGGCGTTGTGGGTGCATTTCCCAGGCATATATGTCGTCATGCCCTCTACGCCCTACGACGCCAAAGGCCTCCTCAAGGCCGCCATCCGCGACGACAATCCCGTCATGTTCATCGAGCACAAGATGCTCTATAATGTGAAGGGCCTTGTCCCCGAGGAGGAATACATTATCCCGCTAGGCGTGGCCGATGTCAAGCGCGAGGGCACCGACGTGACGGTGATCGCCTACTCACGGATGGTGCATCGGGCCTTAGAAGCGGCCGAGATATTGGCGAGGGAGGGCATAAGCGTGGAGGTGGTTGACCCTCGCTGTCTCAAGCCTCTGGATTTGGAAACTATCATCAGTTCGGTGAGAAAGACGGGGCGGGTGGTGGGCGTAACGGAGGCTTATAAGACGGGGAGCTTCATCAGCGAGCTATTCACCCTCATTCAGGAGGAGGCTTTCGATTGGCTGGACGCGCCCCTGGTGCGGGTGGCTGGAGCTGACGTGCCGGTGCCTATGAGCGAGTCTCTGGAGGAGGCGGCCATCCCCAGCGTGGAAGCTCTCATCGCTGGCATCCGCAAGGTATTGCACTAAGGGCTTGGTGATAGAGGTATAAACGTGACGGCGACCTCATTTTCCAATTCGAGGAGTGGGCGAATGACGTTGAAGGCGGATATAGCTATAATTGGTGGTGGGCCTGGGGGTTATGTAGCGGCCCTCAGGGCAGCTCAATTGGGGGCCAAAGTCATCCTGATCGAGAAGGATGAGCTGGGAGGGGTTTGTCTTAACCAGGGTTGTATCCCCACTAAGGTCCTGCTCCGGAGCGCGGAGGTGTTCTCGTTGGCGCGCCGGGCGGGGAGCTTCGGGATCTTGGTTGATGAGCCGCGTTTGGATTGGAAGCTGGTGCAGGCCCGCAAGGACGAGCTGGTGGCCAAGTTGGTAAGCAACGTGCGGATGCTTCTGGAGCGGGCCGGGGTGGAAGTGCTAAAGGGCAAAGGCCATTTCCTCTCGCCAAGCCTCGTCGAGGTTCAATTGGGGAGCGGGCCAACCGCTCCGGCTGAGAAGGGCGCTGGCCTCCCCAACCCTGGGGATACGGAACAAGTTGAAGCCAAGCGCTTCATTATAGCCACGGGCTCGCGGCCTATGCATCTGCCCCCCGGCCTTATGGGCTCTCACATTCTGACTGGTGAGGAGGCCCTTTCCTTGCCGCAACTGCCAAAGAGCGTCTTGATCATCGGTGGGGGAGCAATCGGTGTGGAGTTCGCCACCCTCTTCAGTGCCCTGGACGTCCAGGTGACTGTGGTGGAGAGGATGGCCCGCCTGCTGCCAACCCTTGATGCCGATATCGGCGGTGCGCTGGAGTGGTCCCTGAAAGAGAAGGGCATCAGGATCTATACGGGGGGACGGGTGGTAGAGGTTAAGGAGGCAGCACCCGAAGAGGTCGCCGTGATTATAGCTGCGGCTGACGGCGAACATATCGCGAAGGTCGAGAAGGTTCTCTTGGCCGTGGGACGTCAGCCGAATGTGGAGGGGCTAGGTTTGGAGGTGGCGGGGGTTAGATGTGGGGAGAAAGGTGTTGCTGTCGATGAGCATATGCGCACTAGCCAATCACACATATATGCTGTAGGTGACGTGACGGGAGGCATTATGCTGGCCCATGTAGCTTCGCGTGAAGGGATAGTAGCCGCTGAGAACGCTATGGGGCGGGGGTCCAAGATGGACTATAAAGCCGTGCCCAATTGCATTTTCTCCATCCCCGAGGTAGCTACTGTGGGATTGAGCGAGGAGGAAGCGCGTGGGAGGGGTTATGACGTTAAAGTGGGGTGCTTTCCTTTTAACGGCAATGGCAAAGCTCTCATAGCAGGCGATGCCGAAGGTTTCGTCAAGGTGGTGGCTGAGGCCAAGTACGGAGAGATATTGGGCCTGCACATAGTGGGGCCCCATGCCAGCGACCTCATCTTAGAGGGAGCCCTGGCTTTGACCTCAGAAGTGACTTTGGAGGAGATGGAAGCCACCCTCCATGCCCACCCTACTCTCGGCGAGGCCGTTGCCGAGGCGATCATGGCAGCTCAAGGCAGAGCTATTCACCTACCGGAGAGCTACCACCATTGAGCCTTAGCAAAATCGGTGAAAGACCTGCTATACGGAGTTAGGGGGAGCGACTCTCCTGGGGAGGTCCCC
>CAYQVA010000057.1:0-8969 GCA_964420815.1 uncultured Anaerolineae bacterium | reverse complement strand
CCCCTATCCCCCGTCCCCTGTCCCCTCTCCCCTATCTCGCTCTAAGACCATCATCCCATCTGACGCCGGAACATACGCCATCCTTCCTTGGGGCAGGCGACTCTCGATCTCGATGTAGCCGGAGTCCATATAATCCAGGATGACCTCAAAGGGCGCTTTCCCCTCCACCCACTTCTCCACCATCACCAATCCGTGCCCCGGCAATACTGTGAACACCACCTGTCGCGCATCGCCGGGTCGCCTCAATGCCTCCGATCGAGCGAAGGCCTGTTTAATCGCCATCGCCTGGGCCCTGGTCCCGCAGGAAACCAAGTAATCATAGAAGGGAGGATCTAAGGGGACGAACTCCACATATCTTGGATCGAACCGTGCCACCCCCCGATGGCCATGGAGCTTAGAGCGCACTACCGGGACCTGCTCGCCTTCTCCCAGCTCTATCCGCGGCAGGGCTTCGTCCATATCCATCATCTCCATAGCTTCGGATGAGGGCGGGTCGTTCCGCTTCCCCTCAACATGGCGCACCAATACCCCATCCCCCTCAGGCTTCACACCCACAATCACCGCTAAATCGTCCTCGCCGATATTCCCCTTATCCACAGGCCGGGCGCTCCCGGTCACCGTCGCGATCAGGGCCCGCAGAGTCGGATCGTAGGTCGCAAAACACCCCTCGCTATACTGGCTGGCAATGGCGTCTCCCACCGCAGGCACGTGCACCAAATCGGCAACCCGCACCATCTCGGTGAAGAACCTTCGCCTTCCCAACTCCTGGCTGGCCTTCATCATCGCAGGAGGCGTATCGAGCCCCTCCCAAACCTCCCTGGGAATCTCCTCATCCACTACCACATGATTGTTTGCTTCGGTCGTGCTCAACACCGTGACCATCCTCAAGGCGATATCTCGATAGAATAGCGCCGCTTCATCCGCCTCGCTCCTCGGATAGGCCCCTACCAGGTTAAAATGGTAAGCCTCTATTGGTCCCCTTCCACCGACGACCAGAACGATCTGGAGGCACTTCGCCTGCGCTTGAATCAGCCTTTCCAGCGCCAGGATCGGCCCGCCTCTCCTGCCCTGTCTATGGAGCACCCGATAGGCCTCTGGGGCCAGCCCGGGGAATTGACACCCTTTGGGGTCATCGTCTTCTATAAAGCGCTCAAACCACTCCAGTTGCTTCCGGAACTCATCCTCACTGATCCTCACATAAGTGAAGACCGTGGGGTTATGCGTCAGGCCATACCTTCTGCGCGCAGTGAAGAACAACGATTCCCTCCATCCCACCGGCTGCCCGAATCGAGCGGTGGTGATGATGGCGTCGGTGTCATCGTCAGGGATTGGCACAACTGTGTGCCCCGATAGCCTCAAATAATCCAGCACGCCATTGATCGTCTGCTCTAGGAGGGCGTCCGTTGGCCCGGGGACAAAGGCCACCCTGACCGGCCGCAACCATCGGTGAATCGCTTTCCCAGCATCACCTACAGTCATGATCGAGTCTCCTTTCTATAGGCGAGAGGGCGTATCAGATGACACGCTCGCTCGATAGAATCGGTCAACGAATGGCCTTCGGTTTGCAGATTGCAGATTGCAAAAAGCGGATAGAAGGCCACTGCAACCTGAATCCATTCGTTTATTCGTTCCCTATTCGTTGTCTAACCCATTCTCTGATCACGGGCCTATTCGAAAGCGAAGACCGCCTTGATAACCTTGGTCCGGCCCTTGTTGGCCACGGCTGCCAGGGCCTGCCGATAGTCCTCCAACTTGAATTTGTGGGTCACCAAGGGGGCCAGATCCACTTTGCCCTTAGCCATGAGGTCCAGGGCCACCTGAAAGGTGTGCATCCTTTTCCCCTGGTATAGCTCGGTGCCGTAGGCATAACTCCCCTTAACCTCGATCTCGTTGAGCCAGACGGGGGTCCAGTCTATCCCCTTAGGCAGGGCGGCCAAGCCCACCAGAACCATCCTGCCGCCGCTGCGAGTGAAGCGCAAGGCATCGTCAATGCTTCCGCTGCTCCCTACGCAATCGAAGACCAAATCAGCTCCGCTTACCACGGCTTGTTTCCCCAAGAGCGGTTTATGAAGCGTAGCTCCTAGGGCCTCGGCTAGTTCTTCATAATGGCCGCTGCCTCGTTTCAAGCGGATCACCTGATCGGCGCCGTAGCGTCGAGCGGCCTCCGCCTGGAAGGGGTATTTAGCCAGGACGATCACCCGAGCCTGGCTTTCCAGGGCACGCAGGGCGGCCACGACGCAGATGCCGATGACCCCCGCCCCCATGACCAGGACGGTGTCCTCATCGCTGGGGTAATTGCGCATGACGGCGTGGAGGGCCACGCTGAAGGGCTCCACCATGACGCCGTTTTCATCGTCCACCGAAGGGGGAACCTTAAAGAGCTGGGATCTGTGCGCCACGAAGAAGGGGCTCCAGCTCCCGCCCGTATCGCGGCAGGAGCCGAGGAGAAGCCCGGGGGCGATGTCCCCCTCGGTGAAGCGCTGGCAGAGGTTGGTGTCACCCCTCTGGCAAGCAGGGCAGGGGTCGGAGAAGCCGCGCACCTTGCAGCTCAGAACGGGATTGACCACCGCCCTCTCGCCCACATCGAAGCCCTCAACGCCTGAGCCGAGCTCGGCAATGGTGCCCACATTCTCGTGGCCGAGGGTGAAGGGGAATGAGGTGAAGGCTGAGAGGAGAGGGCTAGTGTGGAGGAAGATGGTGCCCATATCGCTGCCGCAGATCCCCCCATAGCGAACCTTCACCTTGGCCCAGTTCTCGTTGGGCAGAGGGGGCTCCGGCACCTCGCGATACTCCAAACAGGAGAATCGGCTCCAGAAGATGGGCCTATATAAGGTGCCGATGGCCTTGGAGATGAGATAGCGAGGAATGCTCTCGACAAATCGAACGGCTTTCATGTGACAGCCCCCTTCCGTTGGAGCCCTTCTTTAGAGCGGAGATGTGACCGTTTAATAACCTTCAAACTAAATAACACTTGAGAGGATAGAAAGATACGGTTTCCCCATCTACCCGGTAGGCGGTGTTAACCTATTCCCCTTTCGCCTTATCCGCACTCGGAAGATGGCCAGGGCGCTTAGTAGAAAGCAGAGCCCGTTGATGGCGAAGAGGACCGTGTAGCCCAATCCCGCGCGACGGGCGTTGAAGATGTCAATGATAGGCCCTCCCAGGCGGCCCGCGGCGCTCCCTCCGGCTGTGGCCAGGTTGGTGACCCCCAGGTAGCGCCCGGCTTCCTCGGGCGGAACCAGGTTCGTGGCCAGGGCCCAGCTGGCGCTGACGAAGACCCCGGCGGAGATCCCTATGAGGCCGCCATAGGCCAGGAGGCTAGCAGGGCTCCGGGCAAGGGGGAGGAGGAAGACGCCCAGGGCTGCCCCCAACCCCGCGGCCACCAATAACGGCTTTTGCCCCACCCGATCGGCCAGGTAGCCGGCAAGGAGGATGATGAAGCCGACACCTAAGCCCAGGACCACCATCAAATTACCGGCGGCCGTTGCTGGATCGGACAAGCCGACCACATCCTCGATGAAGTAGAGGATGAATGTCTGGAGGGAACTCAGGCTCGCGAGGAATAGGAAGCGGTTGATAAGCCACCAAATGAAACCAGGGCACCTCTGGACCTCAATGTTAAAGGTTCCTAGGATGGTGGCAAGAAAGGGCCTATTTGAGCTTCCCTTCCAAGGCTCCTCCCTCACACCCAGGGAGGTGATGAGCATGGTGGTGAGGAGGATTGCCATGAGGAGGCCGAGGGCCAGGAAGCGTTCGCCCCGACCCATCAAGCGGCCAGCCAGCGGGGCGGCCACGATGACCCCCGCCGCCTCCATCAGGGTCTTGACCCCCGAGGCGGTGCCCCGTCTCTCCTTGGGGACAAGGTCGGGGAGGAGCCCCTGGTAGGGCCCTTGGGCGGTATTGGAAGCCAGTTGTAAGAGGAGCATGCCGGCCAGCAGGATCCAGTAGTTGGTGGCCAGGGCGATGATTGCCAGGAAGATCATGCTCAGCAGGGTGCCGACCAGGATAAAGGGGCGGCGGCGCCCCCAGCGGTGGGTGGAGCGGTCGCTGATGGCGCCCATTACCGGCTGGACGACGATGGCCACCACCAGCCCGGAGAAGAGGAGGAAGCCCAGGTAGGTGGCCTTCCAGGCCTGGGGAACCATCTCCTGGACCAGCACTGGCAGGATGATGGGGTGCAGGCTGTTGGCGACCACAGCGAGGGCAAAGCTATAGGCGTTGAGGACGATATAGTCGCTGGCGTGAAGCTCCTTCATTTTAACCCCGAGCATATCTGCCCTATGGCAGCGCTGATGGCGATCTCAGCCATAGCTGCCCGCTGATAAACGCTGATTAGGTGGCGAAGATAGCCAGAGCTTCCTGGAGGAAATCGGATAGGTTCTTCTTGCCTTCCTCACTCAACTCACGAAGGTGAGCCTGGTATTCCTTCATATAGGAGAGCAGTTTCTCCGCTATGGGGGGATCAACCTTCGCGGCCAGGGAGGATCCCAAGCTGAGGCCGGCCAAGGTGCCCAGCCCCAATTCGCCCGATGGCCCGAGAGCCAGCAGGGTCTTAAAGGGGTTCATCTCGCCGGCCTTTTCCCTGATAGCGTTGAGGTTTAAAAGCAGCGCCGTTATCATCTCCATGCAGTAAATCAGGGGGGATTTGCATTGGGGGATCTTGGCCAGCAGCTCCTTCATAAGCTCCCGGTAGTCGGTGGCCTCACGCAGCCTCTCTAGCATCCTATCCCTGACCTGGAGCCACTCCTCCCTCTCCTTCGCCAACTGAGGAGCTTTGAGGGTTGGACGGAAGACTATCATCGTCCTCCCCGGCCCACGTTTCCCTGCAGCCAGGATATACTCCGAGGCGGCGAAGCCTTTCCTCTCCAGCATCCTCAACATGTCGTAGGCCGAGAACCTGTTGACCCCCAGTCGCTCGGCGATAGCGGAGTAGTGAATGGGCTGTCGCTTCTTCTCGTAGAGATCGCGCAGCGCCTCTAAGAAAGCTCTCTGCCGAGGGGTGAGCTTCATCCCTCCTCCCTTCTAAAGAAGATGGGGTTCGAGCGGCAGCTCGCCGCCCACCAGAGATCAACCCCATATCCCTTAAAAAACCAAAAATTTAATGTTATTCTATACCCTTTTCGCTATTTTGTCAAGTGCTCATCACACCACCACCCACACACCAGGGGGGAGGCCTAACGTGTCCTTTCATCCCTTTAGGTGTTTTAAAAGTAGAATCCCACTAGAGAGGTGAAGATGGGCAAAAAGAGGGTCGTAATCACGGGGATGGGGGCGATAACGCCCCTGGGCCTTAGTGTGGATGACTTCTGGCAGGGGGTCACGGCGGGCAAATCAGGTGTGGGGTATATTACTCAATTCGATGTCAGCGACCATGCCGTAAAGATCGCCGCTGAGGTGAAGGACTTCGATCCACTGGACTACCTGGATCGCCGTGAGGCCCGACGGATGGCGCGCTTCACCCAGTTCGCCATGGCCGCGACAAAGCAAGCAATCGCTGACGCTCAGTTAGACCTGGCAGAGGAGGATCCGACAAAGGTCGGCCTGGAGATCGGCAGCGCTATCGGAGGGGTGAGCATAATCGAGGAGCAGGCTCAGTTGCTCCAGCGAAGAGGGCCGGGGAGGGTGAACCCCACCTTCGTCCCCACAGTGCTCGCCAATATGGCTCCCTGTCACATCGCCATCCTGTTAGGGATCAAGGGACCGACCAACGCGCCTGTAGCCGCTTGCACGACGGGGATAATCGCCATCGGCGAGGCGATGCGTCGCCTGCAGCGCGGCGATGTAGAGGTGATGATCGCCGGCGGGACGGAGTGGGCTACCACGCCCCTGGCCGTAGCCGCCTTTGGCCGTATAGGTGCCCTCTCAAAACGCAACGATGAGCCGGAGCGGGCCTGCCGCCCCTTCGACGCTGAACGCGATGGGACGGTTATGGGCGAGGGGGCAGCGATAGTGGTTCTGGAGACGCTGGAGCATGCCCTGCAGCGGGGGGCACATATCTACGCCGAGGTGGTTGGTTATGGGCTATCCGAGGATGCCTATCACATCGCCGCCCCCGATCCAACAGGCGATGGGGCGGCGCGGGCCATGACCCTGGCCCTTGAAGACGCGGGCATGGCGCCAGGGGAGGTCAGCTACATTTGCGCCCACGGCACCGGCACCCCGCTGAACGATGTCTCCGAGACGAAGGCCATCAAGAGAGCCTTTGGCGAGGAGGCATATCGAATCCCCATCAGTTCTATCAAGTCCATGGTGGGCCACATGCTGGGTGCGGCTGGGGCCATCTCCGTCATCGCCACGGTGGAGGCGATCCAGGACAACCTCGTTCCTCCTACCATCAACCTGGAGACCCCTGATCCGGAGTGTGACCTGGACTACGTCCCTAACGTGGCCCGCACCGTCACGGTTGATGCTGCCTTGGCCAACGCCTTCGGCTTCGGCGGACAGAATGCCAGCCTGTTGGTCAGGAGGTTCGAAGGGGCTTGATCCGATTCCTTGACTCCGGAAGAAGGCTGAGGGGGGACGATTCTGATTGGGCTGCGCTGAGAGCGTAGCCCAATTCTTTTGTTTGTATCCCCCCTTGTCTTCTAGGCCCTTTTGTGTTACACTTATCGAGGCAGATGAAAAAGGAGAGGACATGAGGAGGATACCAGCCTATTTCCTGCTTCTATCCCTTATCCTTATAGTTTTAGTGGAGGGCGTCGGTGCCACACCTGATGAACAGTCTCGCCATCTTGCCCTTAAGCCACTCATAGGGCGAGACTGTTCATCACCTCCGTGGCAGGTTCCGCAAGCAACCATCACGTCCCCCCGGATGAATGCCGTCTTGCGGGGAAGGGTGGAGATCAAAGGCAGCGCCTCCATCCCTAACTTCTGGTATTACAAGGTCGAGTATGGCTATGGGGCTGACCCCGCCTCCTGGGCGCTCGTTGATGGCGAGACCCACCCCACGCAGGTCATTGACGGGGTGTTGGCCATTTGGGACACCACCACCGTCCCCGATGGGACCTACAGCCTGCGGCTCAGGGTCGTCTACAAGGACGGCAACTACGAGGAGGCCTTTGTCCGCCAAGTCGTTGTCGCCAATACCCAACCTACGGAGACGCCGACGCCTACGGTGACGCCGACTTCAACGCCGACGCCGGTCGCCACGCCGACCGTGGCCATCATCCAACCGACGATCCCCCCTACCCCTACGCCTGTGCCGACGCCCACGCCCCTGCCAGGCAGGTCAATGCCTGGGACGCTGAAGGTACCCACTATTGATGTAAGGGGTTTGGGGCAAGCCTTCTGTTTCGGCGCCGCAGCGTCGGGGGCGCTGTTCCTCCTGTTCGGCGTTATAGCCCTCCTGCGGCGCTGGTGATTGTTGGCACTCTTCCCTAATCCTGGGTAATAGGTTTTGGGGCGTTTTGCCTTCGAAACGCCCCAAAACCACCCTTTACGCCCGCCTGATCAATCCCCGCATAAGAGCCAGGTTGCGTCGCTTATCCTCCATCGTCCTGCCTGGCTTCTCCAGGATAAAAGGGATATCTGCCAAGGCGGGGAGGTTAACCATCGTCCGAAACCCCTCCAGCCCTATCTGTCCCTCGCCCGGAACCATGTGCTTATCGGTGAGCGAGCCGAGGTCGCGGGCCGTATCGTTGGCGTGGATGACCCTCAGGCGCTCGAAGCCGATCATGCGGTCGAAGCGGGAGAATACCTCCTCCACCCCCTGAGGCGTGGATATGTCGTAGCCCACAGCCCACATGTGGGCTGTGTCAAGGCAGACGCCTATGCGAGCTTCATGCTCGGCTAAGGCCTCTAGGACTTGGGCCATTTCCTCAAAGTTAGCGCCGATCTCCGTGCCTGATCCCGTCTCCCCCTCCAGCACCAGGCCGACGCCCTCCGGAGCAGCGGCGAGGATTCGAGCGATGGCCGCTGCGATGCGGTGGATCCCCACTTCCACCCCCTCCCCCCGGTGGTTTCCCACGTGGGTGAGGACGTAATCAGCTCCCAAGGCCGCGGCCTTCTCGAAGGCATTTATCACCGAAGCGATGGATCTCTCGTAGGTGTCAGGTTCAGGCGAGGCCAGGTTGACCAGATAGGGCGTGTGGAGGAAGATGGGGCGGATGTCGTGTTCCTTCGTGAGGGAAGCGAAAGCTGCCGCCTCCTCAGGCTTAAGCTTGCTCGGCCGCCAGCCCCTTGGGTTGCCGGAGAATATCTGGATCGTCTCACAGGTAGCCTCGATAGCCGTCTCTGCTGCTTTCTTCAGCCCCTTGCCGGCAGAGATATGGAGTCCAAAACGCATGTCGCACCTCCAAAGAGTTTCGCTTTAAAACCTTCACTCCTATCATAGCAGATTACCTCAAATAACTCAAGGGGAAGGAAGGGAAGATTGGAGTGAAGCATGCGTTGGTGTCAAATTATGGTATAATATCTTCACGGGGGTTCCATGAAATTCCTAGTGGATGAGATGTTGGGCAGCCTGGCGAAGTGGCTGCGCATATTGGGCTACGATACCGCCTACTTCCCGCGCATGGAGGATAACGACCTTATACGCCTCGCCCGCGCCGAAGGGCGAATCCTATTGACCCGGGACACCCAATTGACGCGACGGAAGGGAGTAGAGTGCCTCTTGATCGAGAGCGATGAGGTTGAGGAGCAGTTGCGGGAGGTCCTCCGCCGGTTGAGACTGCCAGCGAATCAGCCTTTCTCCCGCTGTCCTCTCTGCAATACCCCCCTCCAAGAGGTGGAAAAGGCATCCATAAAAGACCGCGTCCCCCCTTATGTCTTCAAAACACAGGAGCGCTTCAGCATCTGTCCGAGGTGCGATAAGATATACTGGCGGGGAACCCATTGGCAGAGGATGAGGGAGAGGATCAGCGGGCTTGGATTTGACAAAAAATCGAGTTTGTAGTACCATATGGCAGGTGTAATTTAAGAAAGACCTGCTATACGGAGTTAGGGGGAGCGACTCTCCTGGGGAGGTCCCC
>CAYQVA010000056.1:0-8977 GCA_964420815.1 uncultured Anaerolineae bacterium | reverse complement strand
GGGGGAGAGGGGAGGAAGGGGGAGGTGAGGCGCGCGAAGAGGCGCAATAAAGCCAAGCGCACTCGCTGCCGCATTGACCTCGCTCCCCTTTTCCCCCTTTGTTTCCCTTTATTTCCCTCTATTCCCATCTCTAATCTGTCATCAAACCACCACGCCCGCTTCCATACACGCTTTCGAGTTTTGGCACGATGAAGCGCCAATCGTAGCGGGCCTCGACGAGACGGCGGGCGGCCTGACCCAGCTCCCTCCGCCTCGCCTCATCGCGCAGGAGACCTATCACCTGCCCGGCGAATTCCTCGGCGGTATCGGCGATGACCAGCTCCCTGGAGGTGAGTTCTATCCCCTCGCAGCCGAGGGAGGTGGAGACTATGGCCTTGCCCATGGCCATGGCCTCCAGGACCTTGAGGCGCGTGCCTCCCCCGATGCGCAGGGGGACGACGTAGACCGCCGACTGGGCGATGTAGGGCCGCACATCCTCCACATAGCCGGTGACGGTGACCTCCGGCTTCTCGCCCAGGGATAGCACGCGGCGGTTTGGATCCCTGCCTACGATGTAGAAGTGGACGGTGGGTATCTCCCTCTGCACGAGGGGCAATACCTCATCGCAGAACCAGAGGACGGCGTCAACGTTGGGGCGGAAGTCCATCTTGCCAGTAAAAACAAGGGGCAAGGGGCAAGGGGCAAGGGGCAAGGCTTTATCTTCCCCTTGCTCCTTGTCCCTTGCTCCTTGCGGCTTGTAATATTCGGTATCCACCCCATTGGGGACAACGGTCACTGAGAGGCCGGGCACCAGGCGGCTCAAGGCCGCGGCATCGGCTGCGGAGACGGCTACCACCCGATCGAAGCGGCGACAGGCCTCGGCCTCGTAGCGGCGGAGCTTCTGCCACTGGATGAAGGAGTAGAGGGCACCGGGCCAGCGGCTGGGGTGACGCACATCGGTCTCGAAGGCCCGCCGCTGCAATAGGTACTCGGCATTGTGGTCGTCGAAGACGGTTAGGGGGTAGCAGATAGGGGATAGGGGGCTTTCCTCCCCTGATCTATAACCCCTAACCCCTAACCCATACTGCACCATCTCGATCCCCTCTACTTGCAGGACATCGAAGCGCTCCCGCCTCAGATAGGCCTCCAGCTTGGCCCGAAATTCCGCTGAGGGGAGACGCAGGGCCATGTCGGGCAGGGGGGAGAAGAGCGTATAGATAAGGCGCTTCAGCAGCGAGCGCTTAGGAGCAGGCACCACTTCGATATTTCGGCAGCGCTCGCGGAGCGGGGTCGCCCTCGCCAGCTCATCTGATGAGATGTCTCGCCGCCTTGCGCTATAGTCTCTCTGGCATATAGGGCGAGAAATCTCATCATCCCTCGATCGCACGAAGGAGAGCAAATGGACCTCATGCCTTGAAGCGAGATTCACGATCAAATTGTAGTTTCGGATCGTCGTCCCCTGGTGGGGAGGATATGGAAGCTGCGGCGTGAGGAAGAGGATCTTCACCTCTGCCCTCCCAGATGACGATAGACGGCCAGCGTATCCCTAGCTGCCCTCTCCCAGGAGAAAAGCTTGGCCCTCCTCAGCCCGCGCTCGATCAGGTCGCGGCGCAAGGCCTCGTCGCTCAGCGCCCGCCATATGGCCAAGGTCAGACCCGAGACATCGTTGGGGGCAACTAGGAGGGCCGCGTCGCCCGCCACCTCGAGCAACGAGGAGACGTTAGAGGCGACGACCGGCGTGCCGCAGGCCATGGCCTCCAATGGGGGGAGGCCGAAGCCCTCGTAGAAAGAGGGATGCACCAGGAGCCGTGCGGCGTTGTAGAGCAGCAGCAGGTCCTCGATAGGCACGAGGCCGAGGAAGATGACGTGCTCGCTCAGATCCAGCTCCTCAACGAGGGCGAAGACCTCGTGGAAGAGCCAGCCCCGCTCGCCGGCTACGACCAGCTTCACCCCCGGCCGGTAGTCATCGAGCAAATGACGATATGCCCGCAGCAGGGTGGGCAGGTTCTTGCGGGGCTCGATGGTGCTGACGAAGAGGATGAAGTCGCCGACGATTTCGTACTTTCGCCTGATCTCATCGAGGGCCTCTGGGTCGTCAATGGGGCGGTAGATAGGGTTAGCTGCCTCGTGGATGACGCTTATCCTGTCCTCGGCGACCCCAAGGAGGCGGACGATGTCCCGTTTGGTGCTCTCGGAGACGGCGATGATGTGGTCGGTGTGGCGCACCGCCTGGTCTATCTGGCCGTAGTAGCGGGCGCTCTCCCTGGTGAGAAAGTGGGGGTAGAGGAGGAAGGCCAGGTCGTGGATAGTGATGACCGACTTACAATTGCGGCGGAAGGGGGGGATGAAGTCTGGGCTGTGGAGGACATCCAAGCCGAGGGGGAAAATCTCGAGGGGTAACGCCCATTGCTCCAAAGGGTGATGACTAGGGGTCCAAAGGGACCTGCGCCGGAAATTGGCCTGGTCAACTATGACGGTCCTATCCTTGCGGTTCTGCAAGAGGACGAACTCGTCCTCCTGGTCAATCGCCGCCAGCGCCTCCGTCAGGCGCAGGATATACTGGCCGATCCCTGCCCGGCTGTAGTAGACCAGTCTGGCATCAATGCCGATGCGCATCGTGCTATTCTCCTCGCTATTCCGCAGCTCTTCCCGGCCCTGCACAGCGGTTGGCTACAAGCCCCAATTGTTAGGGGGAGGAAGAGACGAGGGGAACACCCCTCGTGCTCCCCGGGCTTGCGCACCGCCGCGCCTCCATCTCCAGCAACCGGCGCTTCAACTCCGGCCTGCTGCCGAAGCCTCCCAAATCGCCATCACTCCGTATTACTCGGTGGCAGGGGACGACGATGGGGAAGGGGTTGGCGGCCAGGGCCTGCCCCACCGCCCTCGCCGCACCAGGGGAACCGATTCGACAGGCCATCCAACGGTATGAGCGGGTCTCTCCATAGGGGATTTCCCTCGTGGCCGCCCAGACGCGGCGCTGGAAGGGTGTCCCCACTGTCGGGTCCAAAGGATCATCGAAGGCGACACGCTCGCCTGCAAAATAACGCTGCAGCCTCGCCTTCAGGTCGTCCAAAACCGGATCGTCCGAGATGCCCTCCAGCCCCCACCGCTCGATGAGCGGCCTGAGCGCTGCCTCTGACGCGCTTGCTCGCCCATAGCAAAAAGTCTCTCCGTCTTCTGATGGAGTTTTGCTGCCCCTCCACTTATTCATTCTCTCACTAAGGCGAGCAAGTGCGTCATCCTCCGTAAGTTGGGGCAGGGTCAGGGCCAATAGCCCTCGCGCTGACCATGCTATCCCCACCCAACCCATAGCCGTCTTACAGGAGGTCAGAATCACTCCTTCTATCCTCCCACCCTTCGATATACCTTTAGTGTCTCCCGCGCGGTTTTCTCCCAACTGAACCTTCGCGCTTGCTCCAGCCCCCTTTGCCCCAATCCTCTCCGCAGCCGCCCATCGTCGAGGATAGTGGCCATCGCATCAGCTAATTCAGCCGCGTCGCGGGGATCAACCAGGAGCCCCGCATCGCCCACCACCTCTGGAAGCGAAGAGACGTTAGAGGAGATGACCGGCGTGCCACAGGCCATGGCCTCCAGAGGGGGGAGGCCGAAGCCCTCGTAGAGCGAGGGGAAGACGAATAGCTTCGCCATGCTGTAGAGGGCCGGCTTATCCTCTTCCGGGACCCAGCCGATGAAGGCCACCTTCCCCTGCAAGCCAAGCTCCCGCACCATTCGCCGTGGGTCAGGGAAGAAGGGCGTATCTCGTGCCGGCAAGTGACCGGCGATGACGAGTTGAAGGTCCGAGGTTCGAGGTTTGAGGTCGAAGGTCAATCGCTTGAAAGCTTTTAACAACGTCCCTAGGTTCTTGCGCTGGTCGAAGCCGCCGAGATAGAAGACATAGTCGGCAGGTAAATGATATTTTCGTCGCACATTCTCCAGATGAGCCTCATCCGTGATGGGGCGAAATCTTCTATCCACCGCTAGGTAGATAACCTGCACCCTCTCGGCTGGTATCCCCAACAGGCGCACGATGTCTTCTTTTGAGGCCTCGGAGTCAGCGATGATGGCGTCGGCTCGCCTTGCGGCCGCTGAGACCAAGTGGGTGTAGAGCCGCACCAGTAATGGGCCGCGATAGGCTGGCAGGATCAGGGGGATCAAATCGTGGATGGTCACCACCGTCGGCGTTGAATGGCGTAGGGGCGGGGCGAAGTAGGGGACGTGGGCGACATCCACCCCTTCTCGCTGGCAGAGGCGGGGGAAGGTCACCTGCTCGAACCAGAGCTTAACTAATCTGCAATCTGCAATCCGCAATCCGCAATCTGCAATCCGCAATCTGCAATTTGAGCCCGGGCTGAACAAGAGGTATTCGGTTGTCGAATCCGCCTCCGCTAGTGACCTCAACAAGTTGCGTGTATACTGCCCGCTTCCCGTCGCCGGTTGTTCCAGGAAGAACGCATTGATGCCGATACGCATTTATCAGCCTTTCAAGGGTGCCAATTGGGGTTCTCGGTGGAGAATCCTTCGTTCTGGGCAGCGGTCAATAGGCCCTCATCGGCACAGACGAAGACTAGTGGTGGAAGCCCCTGTGCCAGCAGGGCTTGATTGAGGATGAAAGCGCTGGCCAATTGCACCGCATCACAGCCCCGTAGCCTCTGGCGTTGGGTTAGCTGCACTGCTAGATCAATAACATCCCGCCCGACACCTAAGAGTTGATACTGCTCATCACAGTCTTGGAGGAAGCGGCTGAGGACCCGGTCACGCTCGGCGATGCTAGGTCCTCCTGGAGCACGGCTCTTAGCAGCTAAGGCAGCGGCCATCTCGACGAGACTGATTTCGGAGAGGAGGATGATATGGCCTTCCATTGGATCAATAAGCGATTCGACCCACTTGCTGCCTGTTTCTGGGCTGTAGCCCTTCACGATGGCACTTGTATCGAGGTAATAAGTGGCCATTACTACCCCTCGCGCTGTTCGATGACGATCTCGCTAAGAGCCTTGCCCCCGGTTCGTGACAAGATTTGCCTGACCTCCTCGTGTGTTACGCCCGGGATAATTAATCTGCGTAATCCCTCGCTCAGCGGCCGAATCAGACCAGTAGAGCGCAGGGCTTCCAAGGTTCGCTCTCGCTCAGTCTCCAAACCCCGCGCTAGCTCTTCCACCACCACTTGATCCAGTGGCTGCCCCCTCGCCCGGGCTCGCGCCTCCAGACGGCGATGAAGCTCCGCCGGCAAACGGATGGTCAACTCGATAGCCATATCCCTTACCTCCCAGACAATGATCCAGCGCACCACAATTGAGGAGTAGGGCGTTCTCTAACGCCCCTGGAGGCGCCGGCTCCTCCGTTCACGCTGATTCGCGCAGCCGGGCCGCCCAATCCTCCGGCAGGGCATCGGTGATGAAGGTGCCTGCCCCTGACTCGGTGCTCGCCCGATACTTCAGCTTATCCCGCGTGCGGTGCAGCGGATAGAACTCGACGTGAAAGTGGTAGTAATCGTGCCGCCGACCATCGGTGGGCTCCTGGTGCATGTTCATCATGTAGGGCAAGGAGAAGCCGAAGAGGGCATCGTATTTGACCATCACCACCTTGAATATGCGCGCTAGGTCCCATTGCTCCTCATCGCTGAGGTCGCTCAAGGAGAGCCGATGCCTTTTGGTCAGGATGTGGACCTCATAGGGATAACGAGCGTAGAAGGGGACAACTGCCAGAAAGGATGGGTTCTCGGCGACGATGCGGCGGCCATCGTCCACCTCTTCGCCGATGACATCACAGAGGAGGCAACGCCCCGTCCGCTGGCGATGCTTCCGGCTGGCCTCCAACTCCCGCTGGATGATGGGCGGGACAAAGGGGAAGGCGTAAATCTGGCCATGGGGATGGGTCAGCGTCACCCCGATAACCTCGCCCTTGTTCTCGAAGATATGGACGTATTTGACGAAATCGAGGCTCCCCAGCTCGCGGTAGCGATCTGTCCAGACCAGCACCAGTTTGTATATCTCCTCCACGCTCTTGTCCGTTAGCGTGCCATGATGCTGGGGCGAATAGAGGACGACCTCGCAGATGCCCTTGGCCGGTTTGACCCGGTAGAGTTGGCTCCCCTCGACAGCCGGCGGGGGAGGCTCCCGTCGGAAGGTAGGGAACCTGTTCTCGAAGACCACGATCTCGTAATCTGACGCGGGCACCTCGGTGCGGAAACCGCCGGGCTTCGTGGGGCAGAAGGGGCAATAGTCCTCAGGAGGCAAGAACGTGCGCTCCTGACGGTGCGTCGCCGTTACCACCCATTCCTCAAGAATAGGGTTCCAGCGCAGCTCGGACATCGTAACTCCTATAGAAAAGGGGACTCAGGGGAACTAAAGGAACTCGGTGATGTCCCTTCGAGCTCCCCTTAGTTCCCTCAGTTCCCTTGTTTAAAGTATTCCACCGTCCTTCTTAACCCTTCATCCAGTCCGACTTCCGGCTTCCAGCCCAGCTCCTTTCTCGCCTTGGTGGCATCGAGGTATATCTTGAAGACCTCACCCGGCTTGGGCGGCCCATGGACGGCATCCCTCCGATAGCCGGTTATCTCTTTTAGCTTGGCGAAGATCTCGTTGACGGAGACGCCGAAGCCCCAACCGAGGTTATAGATCCCTCCGTCGCCCCTCTCCACGGCAAGGAGATTGGCCTCCACGATGTCGTCAACGTAGACGAAGTCCCGCTCCTGCTCGCCGCTTCCGTTGATCACCGCCTGCTCGCCCCTGAGCATCTGGCCGGTGAAGATGGCCACCACCCCCGCCTCGCCGTAGGGGTCCTGGCGCGGGCCATAGACATTGGGGTAGCGCAGGATGGTATAGGGGAGGCCGTAGTTGATGCGATAGAGGTAGAGGTAGTGTTCCACGTGGTGTTTGCTCGCCCCATAGGGGTCGAGGGGGTTGATGGGGTGCTCCTCGTCGGCCGGCAGATACTGCGGTTCGCCGTAGACCGCGCCTCCGGTGGAGGCGTAGATGATTTTTTTCACCCCATATTTGCGGCAGCACTCTAATAGATTGAGGGACCCCAGGACATTGACCTCGGCGTAAAGGGTCGGCTTCTCCATGGACTCCCGCACGTTCGCCCTTGCCGCCTGGTGGCTGACCAGGTCGGGCCGCTCGGCGGCGAAGACCTCCTCCAGGCGCTCGTCGCGGATGTCAAGGTGATAGAACCTCGCCCTGGGGTTGATGTGCTCCCTCTTACCCGTTGAGAGGTCGTCAACCACCACCACCTCGTCCCCACGCTCGATGTGGGCGTCCACCACATGGGAGCCGATGAATCCCGCACCACCGGTGACCAAGACCTTCATTGCTCCCCCTCCCGTCGCTTCGGCGAATCTTCGTCCATCGGCTCCCTATCCTTCTCCTTAAAGCGATAGTAAATCAAGTATCTACCATCCTCTTTGACGACCTTCTCCTTAACCATTACCCACCTTCGCATCGGCCATCTCCCCTCCTGCAAAGAATGAATTTGCGCAGCGAGAGCACTGACTCCCTCTAAGGGATTTAGGCGGGATCGGGCATTGACTTTTTCGCGAAGAAGTTACATAATAAATATCGGCCCTTCGTCCAGTGCTATGGTTTCTTCTCTATCACCCTTTCATTAAGGAGGACACATGGAGAGGACTTTAGTCATCGTCAAGCCTGATGGAGTGCAGCGGGGGCTGACAGGTGAGATCATCGCCCGTCTCGAGAGGCGGGGCTTAAAGGTGGTGGCCCTGAAGATGATGCAGGTCACGCTCCCGCTGGCCAGACGCCTCTATGCCGTCCACGAAGGCAAGGATTTCTATGAGGGCCTATTGGAATACATCACCTCAGGCCCTGTGGTGGCAATGGTCATCGAGGGGAGGAACGCCATCGAGGTCGTGCGTCGTACCATGGGCGCCACCGACCCCGCTGCCGCAGCACCGGGCACCATCCGCGCCGATTACGCCCTGGAGATCAGGCACAACCTGGTCCACGGCTCCGACTCGCCAGAGACAGCGGCCATGGAGATTCCCCTCTTCTTCGATGAGGGCGAGATCCACCATTACAGCCGCGACACCGATCGCTGGATCTGAAGGGGCCCTGACGAACCTTCTCCCTAAGGTCGTAGGTGATAAGCTGTCTCCCCAAAAGAGTGGGAGAGCAGCTTGTGTCCAGGGCTGGGGAGACAGCTTGTCAGGGCAAAGCCCTTCCACATAGAGGGAGAGCGTTCGTCAGATGCGGGAGAGAAGGTTCGTCATCTATTGCATCTTCACCACCACCTTGGCATCACTCCAGAGCCTCTCCAGGCTGTAGTATTGGCGCTCGGCGGGAGCAAAGATGTGGACGATGACGCTGTTGTAGTCCAGGATTACCCACCCCGAGGAGGGGACGCCCTCGGTGTGCAAGGGGTTAACACCAGCCTCATCCAGCCTCCTCGTGACCTCTTCGATGATGGCTTTGAGGTGGCGTTCGTTGACCCCGCTGCAGATGACGAAGTAGTCGGCGATCAAGGAGACAGGGCGGATGTCCAGCATCAGGATGTCGGCCCCCTTCCTCTCCGAGATCGCATTAACGACTTCCCTGGCTAGCTCTGCAGACTCCAGTTCCCCCCTCCTCGCCCGATTCTCCCCCAATAATTATACCATACCTCACCCTGCGGTTCAAATAAAAACCCCGGCGGGATGATCCCCGCCGGGGTTTGAGGCTCAAGCCTACAGCTTGACCACATCTACGGCTTGTGGTCCTTTTGGGGTATCCTCGATGGAAAATTCCACTCTCTGCCCCCTATCCAGGTTTCTGAACCCACTGCCGCGGATGGCCGTGTAGTGTACGAACACATCCTCGCTGCCTTCCGCGTCCGGCTGGATGAAACCGTACCCCTTAGTAGGGCTGAACCACTTTACCGTGCCGGTGAACCTTTCCTCTTCCACCGGCCTTATACCTCCTTCCTTCTTTTTTTTGAGGTTTAAGTTCCCAGGCCACCTCCTTGTATACATATTTAGGGCTGAGCCCTATCCCATGCCTGAACAGGCACG
>CAYQVA010000055.1:0-9004 GCA_964420815.1 uncultured Anaerolineae bacterium | reverse complement strand
TGACGGCGGTCATCATCACCGCCGCCACATCGGGGTCAAGCGACTTTATCCCCTTAAGCAGCTCGATCCCATTCATCCCCGGCATCCTCATATCAATCAAAACTAAAGCGAAAGCCTTCTCCCCAACCTTGGAGAGAGCCTCCTCACCGCTGCCCGCCTTCTCGCAGGCGTAGCCTTTCTCCCCCAGGTATCGAGCCAAGAGGTCAGTCACCAGTGGCTCGTCATCAACTATTAGGATCGCTTCATCCATAGGGCTACCCTCCACCGCTCTTTAAGGCTTCCCTTACGACCCTTTCGGCTCCCCTATATCGAAGGGCTTCTCGATCTGGGGATCCTCGCTTTGTGCCAGAAGCCCTCATGTCGGCGCTAAAGGCATAAGGCGCCAGAAGGGGTCAGATAAGGAGGAAACCATCAAAAAGGAGAAGCCAACCTGCCTGAGATAGCCAATCAGGCAATTGCAGCTTCTCCGTGTTAAGGCAGATTTTTAGTGGGCAACCAAGCAGGAAAGTGAAGATAAGTCTAATGGCCTGCTTCAGATAGGGAATCCCCTTGAGGGCAACGAGGTCAAGGGGGAAGGCGATTATGAAGGCAAGGCATCCCAAGAGAAGGTGTCTCATCCCAAAGCCTCGACAAATGCGGCTTTGGGAATTATATTACATTTTTTGAGAGAGCGCAATGGCCTTGACTTTTCCCCGATTCTTTGCTATAATATCTAACGAAAAGGATGCGGGTGTAACTCAGTTGGCAGAGTGTCTGCTTCCCAAGCAGAATGTCGTGGGTTCGAGTCCCATCACCCGCTCCAGAGAGCCCAATGAATGGGCTCTCTTTTTATGGCGCGATCCAGATGGTAGCCACACCTCCAACGCGGAGGGAATCCTCGGTGATGAACAACACCCGCACGTTCAGCCTGAGGAAGACGCCCTCCCTGAGCCTCCCCTCCCAGAGGATGGAGTCAGCCAGCTTGCGATAGGGGTAGCCCTCAACCCCGCCTAGCTTGGCCCCCTCCTCCGTTTTCCCCAGATATTCGATTTGCGTGCCGGGGATGCAGTCTCCACGGGGGACGGTGTAGAATACCGGGGCGTCATATTTCATGGGCGAGTCTGTCCTAATAAGAGCTGCCTCTGGCTCAGGGCCCCGCACGGCCACCCGCGCCTTCCCTATCACATGGAGGGCCTCCTCGTCGAACCAAAGGATGCGTAGCGCAAGGTCCAGCCTGACCCCTTCGATGGGGGTGCCGTGCCAGTCGAGAGAGTCGCCCTTCTGTTTGAAGGCGCGCTGCCCAGCGATAATGACCTCCGCCCCCTTACTGGATGGTCCCACGTAACGTATCGGCGCACCAGGCAGCTCGCTCCCCGCCTCGATGCCGACCTTATAGGGGGCGAGGTAGACCAGCTCCAATACCGCTTCCTTCGGCCGGCAGGCGAGCGATGAGAGGAGAAGCAACCCCAAGGCGCTGAGGACGCTCCATAACCTTATCCTCACGGGTTCCCCTCCTGTTGTAGAGTGCGACGACTCCTGTCGTCGCAAGTGCGAAATCAGGAGATTTCGCACTCCACATAGCAATTGGAATGCAGCGACTCCCGTCGTCGCAGGTGCGAAATCGGGAGATTTCGCACTCCACACTCTAATCACACTCTAATCCCGAATGCCCTCAATGAGGCGGAAGAGGAGGATAGCGGCGAAGGCAGACGTCGAGACTATAAGGCCGAGGCCACCGATGGCGAAGCCATAGCCCAGCGGCGTGGCAGTCGGTGAAGAGGCGATAATCAAGCCCAAAGCGATGAGATTCCAGAAAGCATGGAGGCAGACGCTGGCCATGTAGGCGCCGATCAGCCGCCAGGGACGGTGAGCAACTAAGGCATAATACCAGCCCAGCCCCACCGTCCCGCTGGTCAGGCAATGCATCAGTGTGGCGCCCACCCGCAGCAGCATTATAGCTCCCCACTCCGGGAGGGAGATAGCCCCGCTGAAGAGGCTCTCCACGAAGGCGAAGCCCGCTCCGCTGGCCAGGCCCCAGAGGAAGGCATCGGCTTTGCCCCGCAGACGATAGCTAAGGATAACGACGCCCAGGCTTTTGAGCAGCTCCTCGACCATGGGTGCGATGACCACAAAACCGATCGCCGCGACGGCGAGGAAGGGCAGCGAGAAGAGCGCTTGTTGGAGCTGGGTAAAGTCCTCCATCCCCCCTGGAGCCTGGAGGTTGCCCATAAGCTCCTGGAGCCAGGCCGCTCCCCCAGGCATCAGACCGATGAGTAGGATGGCCATGAGGGCAAGCAGAATAATTGATATAGCCTCGAGCGTGAAGGCGAGGGGAGGCGAGAGGAGGGCGCCGCAGGCTACCTGCCAGGTCACATCCCGCCAGCTCGATGTCAGCAGCCTCCGCCCGGCGAAGGCCAAGATGGCCATGGCGGGGAGCATGGCCGCAAGGACGTGGAAGGGAGGAAAGGCGAGGGGGACGAGCCAATCGGCGAATAAGGAGAGGACCAACTGACCGAAGAGGGCGATGGCTACCAGGGCGATCGCCAGCGGCCATGGGTGCGGGGGGCGGAAGGGTCTTGAGGGGCGACCGAGCAATGAGCTTGTCGCCTGGCAGGCTAAAGCAATGCCCAGCCCCAGGCCAAGCAAAGCGAGGCCAGCGAGGATGACGTTTATCTCCAGGGCCTCGCCGCCCCTATAGACGAGGGGCAGGAGAAAGTAGAGCGCCCCGCTGAGGAACCCCAGTAAAGCTAAGCCGATTCCGAGGAGGGCAGTGAAGACCTTAGCGATCCTAACCATTCTCCTCCCCTACGGACCTCTCAAGTTGTGAGGATAGGGCCTGGCATAATCCTTGAGCTACCTCGATGATCCCTCTAATGGACACTCTCATCACCTCGTTCCCATTTTATCCGAGATGGATGCAAAAAGCAAGTCAGCGCTCTCTAGCGCTGACCCCTCCCTTCATACTAGAGTTCCTTGTGACGCCCAGAAGCCCTTCCAAGATGACCTTCGCCGCCTCCTTGTCTAAAGGCTGGTTATCGTTGCCGCACTTGGGGCTCTGAATGCAACTCGGACACCCCTCCTTGCAGGGGCACTCCTCGATCAGTTGCAGCGTCCTTCTCCAGAGCTCCTCCAACAGCTCGAAGCCCTTCTCGGCGATGCCCACGCCGCCGGGGAAGGCGTCGTAGATGAAGACCTGGGGCCGCCCGGTGTCCACGTGGCTTGGCGTCGAGAGCCCGCCGATGTCCAGGCGGTCGCACATGGCGAAGAGGGGCAGGATGCCGATGGCCGCGTGCTCGACGGCATGGAGGCCGCCGTGGAAGTCGAGGCCACGTCGCCTTACCTGGCCGGCGATCCGCGGCGGGATGTCGAACCAGAGGGCCATGGTCTCGAAGGACTGGGGCGGAAGGTCCAGGTACTCGACGCTCAAAACCGCCTCCGTGAACCGCTGCTTCCGCCGGTAGCCGATGACCTGCTCCGTCACCCGCACGCGGCCAAAGTAGGCGTTTGTCGTCGGCAATTGCTTGGCCTTAAGCGAGCGGATGATGTGCACGTCATTGATCTGGCGGGGCTGGGTGTAGTAGTCCACATCAACGGGGCGCAGGTAGGCGACCTGGGCGTCCAAATCTAGCCGCGTGACCAGATAGGACTCCCCCTGGTGCAGGTAGATGGCGCCGGGGTGCACGCGGAGAGGAGCGGTCGTGGCCTCGATCTCCTCCAAGGTCTGGTAGCCTTGAGACTCATCCAATAGCACGAAGCTGCTAGGGGAGATGGAACGGATGCTTACATCCTGGGCGGGGTAGCCGAAGCCCAGGTAATACCAGCGTTCGTTGCGGCGTTGCAGGAGCCCACGCCTCTCCAGGTTAGCTACGGCTTCGTGGAAACCGGGGCCGAAGAGTTCCTCCTCGTCGGACAGAGGCAACTCATGGGCGGCACAGGGGAGGTGCTTCTCCAGGATGTAGACGTTATTGGGGTTAATGAGGGCATTATCCTGGGTGCGGCTGAAGATGTACTGCGGGTGCTTCATCAGGTATTGATCCAGGGGGTTATCCAGGCCGATGAGGATGGAGAGGGAGCGGCGCACGCCCCGCCCCGCGCGGCCGGCCTGCTGCCAGGTGCTGGCGATGGTGCCGGGGTAGCCGACCAGCACCGTGGCGTCCAGGCTGCCGATGTCCACCCCCAGCTCCAAAGCGGTCGTGGCCGTCACCCCCAAGAGCCTGCCCTCGAAGAGCCCCCGCTCGATCTCGCGCCGGTCCTCGGGCAGGTAGCCAGCTCGATAGGACCTTATCAATGGGACAAGCTCCGGAGCCTCCTCGCGCAGGACCTCGCGGGCGTAGAGAAGTATCAACTCCGCCACCTTACGTGCCTTGGTGAAGGTTATGTTGCGGATGCCGTGGCGCACCATTTGGGTGAAGAGCTCCGTGGCCTCAGAGTTGGCGCTACGGCGCATGGTCTTCGCCAAGTCAATGAAGGGCGGGTTCCAGAGGACGAAGTCCTTGGCCCCCTGGGGGGAGCCATCATCGTCTATGACCTGGACCGGCAGGCCGATCAGCCGTTCCACATGCTCCCCGGGATTGGCGATGGTGGCCGAGCAGCAGATGAACTGGGGCTCGCTGCCGTAGAACCTGCATATGCGGCGCAGCCGCCTCAGGACACAAGCCACCTGGGAGCCGAAGACGCCACGGTAGACGTGTACCTCGTCAATGACCACATATCTCAGGTTGGCGAAGAAGCGAGACCAGAGGGGGTGGTTGGGGAGGATGCCCAGGTGGAGCATGTCAGGATTGGTGAGGATGATGGAGGCCGATTTACGCAACCTGGTGCGGGTGGAACGAGGGGTGTCGCCATCGTAGGTGCCGAACCTCACATCGCGCAGGTTGCGCGTAAGCTCGCGCAGGCTGCGCAGTTGGTCCTGGGCTAACGCCTTGGTGGGGAAGAGGTAGAGGGCCCTCGCCCGGCGATCCCCGATTATCGCCTCCAGGACGGGGAGGTTGTAGCAGAGGGTCTTCCCGCTGGCCGTGGAGGTAGCGACCACCACGTGGCATCCGGCGCGGATGGCGTTGATGGCCTGGGCCTGATGGGTGTAGAGCCTTTCGATCCCCGCCTCCTTGAGGGAAGCCTCGAGGGCTGGGGGCAAGGGCTCGTCCAACTCCCCGTAGCGTGCCTCACGGGCAGGGATATGCTCGATGTGCTCGATCTGGCCCCTGTAGAATCGCTGCCTTTTGAGGTGTTCGATAAATTCAATCGTATTCATTGCTGTGGAGTGCGACGACTCCAAACGAAAACTCTCTCCGTTTGCTTATGGAGTTCTGCACTTTTACCGTTTATGCTTGCTCTCATATTTTTCGGAGAGAGTTTTCGTTTCCCGTCGTCGCGGGTGCGAAATCGGGAGATTTCGCACTCCAAAAATGACTTACCGAAAGTATGTCTCGATGAAGTGGCGATAGAGTTGATCGGCGTTGGTCACGCCTTCCATGGTAAGGCCCAAACCCTGGGGATAGATGATGAAAGGATAGGCCTGGGGGCCGCTCAGGCCCCCGTGAGCGCCCAACTGATTCTCGAAGCAGACCACTTCGCCTGTCGCCTCATCATAGGCTCCGAAGAGGATCAGGTCGCCGCTGTGGGGGAAGGAGGCCAGGTAATGGATCTGCTCCGCCATGACATCCGGCTCCTCCAGCGAAGCCAGGGGGTTCTTTCCCTCGATCCGCACCCCATCGTGGTTTATGTTCATCATCCCCTGGCTGGATACGACCACTATCTCACCATCCTCCCGCCCCACGACCAAGCCGATGCCCTCATGCTCGACAAGGTCCTTCACCAGGTTGGGGAAGAGGGCGGTTACCTCGCTGAGTTCCATACGCCTCGGGCTGACGTTGAAGTAAACATGGGACATCGAGCCGGAGTCCTTCACCATCACATCGCTTTTCCTGGCCAGGTCCCATTCGTCCGCATCATCCAGGGCTGCCCGCTCGGCCACGAAGCGCCGAGCCTTGCGCACCAGCGCCGACATGGGCCACGAGAGGCCGTCCTCCATATCCTTTAACGCCTCGATGAGGAGTCGCGTTCGGGAAAGCGAATGCTGCTCCGAGCCGCACTGCTCGTCCAGGCGGACGTCCTCGCCGAGGTGTCGCGCGATGTATTCCCCCAACATGCAGCCGTAGAGGTGGGAGAAAGGGATCGAGGGGGTCATGCCGTGATCCGAGAGCACGTATAGGTCATAGGAGCGACGGAGGCGCAGCCTCCTGAGGCGGTCAATCTGCTTGATCCTCTTGTCCAGATCGCGTATCGCCCTGAAGGCGGGCACGCTCCTCGGGCCGAAGTGGTGCGCTATCTCATCGTAACTGGTGTAGGTGGTGTAGATGGCAGGCACACCGCGGTAGATGTCCACCATCACGGCGAAGGTCTGGATCTCGCGTAAGATGACGTTGGTGATAATGCGCATGAAGGGGAAGGTGCTGGTGAAGGGCAAGCGCCTCTTCCGGGAGAGGACGGAGGCCACCCTCTGGGCTAGGTCGGTCAAGTACTCCCAGATGGAGAGGGCCACGATCTTCATGCTGCGGAAAGGGTTCAATAAGAAGAGGATCAGGAAGCCAAGGCCGCGCACGCTCTCGAAGAAGCGCTGGCTGTTTATCGCCCCTAGGGTGAACAGGGAGAGCTTGGCGTCGCCATCCATCATGTTCACGTGGCTCGACCCCCCGCGCAGGATCCCCATGCGCCCCTTTGAGACCCGGTCCTGCATGGCCTTAACCAGGCGGGGGTCGTTGCAGGTCATCGAGGTAGCGGTTTCCTTCTCATACCAGCGATAGGAGGGGATGTCGAAGTTGTAGCCATACATGATGCCCGCCTGAACCGAGGGTGTGGTGCTCGGCAGGCCGCAGCGCCACTTCTCTAACCTGAAGTCGCCCTTTTCGACCATCACTTTCATATAAGGGGCATACCCCCTATCCATGGCCTCGACGAGGTATTCGTAGGGCAGGCCGTCTATCTGCACGATGATGAACCCCCGCTTGGCCAAGCCGTCCTCCCTCTCCTGTAACCCCAGGTATCTAGCTATGACCGAATATTTCTTCGAATAATAGAAACCTGAGATGGCGGCGAAGATGTCGGTGAGTTGTCGAAGCAACCAGACCATAAAGTAGCCTCCGCGACGTGCCCAATCGCCCATAAGGTACAAAATTCACACTTAGGCGAGCGGGCACGTCCCATGCGCGCCGCTTTGGAGCGGCCCTCCAAAAACCAGCCCTCTTCCCCCAGCTATGGGGGTGAGGGTCACTTATGAAAAGTTGTAGTGAAGTCAAAGATAGTCGTCCGATGTGAATTATACCTCAAGATGTGGTATAATTCAAAGCAGGGGCGAGGCATCCCCAAGAGGTTTTTAATGATGATCGGAGGCTCCCGGTGGTGAAAGCTGCTCAATATTGGAGATAGCCAGCCAAGGATGCCTCGCCCTTACCTTAGTAATGAAAGGAGAGCGGGATGGGACCAGTAGCTTTTCGATTGGGACCTATCAGCATCCGCTGGTATGGCCTCATACTCATGACGGGGACGCTGATCGCCGCCTATATCGCCAGCCTCGAGGCCAGGAGGCGGAGCGAGGACCCGGATCACGTCTGGAACGCGCTTTCCCTCTGCTTAATCTTCGGCATCATTGGGGCCCGGTTATACCACGTCATCTCCAGCCCTCAATTCGGTGTCGGCTGGGATTACTACCGCCAGCACCCCCTGGAGATCATCGCCTTCTGGCGCGGCTTCCAGGGCTTCGGCATCTACGGCGCTGTGGTGGGCGGCATCGTCGGCCTCTACATCTACACGAGGCTCAATAAGCTGAACTTCCTGCGCTGGGCGGACATCGCCGTGCCGGGCCTGCTCCTGGCCCAGGCCATCGGTCGCTGGGGCAACTTCTTCAATCAGGAGCTCTACGGCTACCCCACCGACCTGCCCTGGGGGGTCTACATCTCGCCCGAGAATCGCCTGCCCGGCTTCGAGTCCTTCGAGCGCTTCCACCCCACCTTCCTCTACGAGTCACTCTGGAACCTCCTCGCCTTCTTGGCCCTGATGTATGTGGCCCGTCGCTATAGCCAGCGCCTCCTGGATGGCGACCTCCTCTGCCTCTACGGCATCCTCTACCCCCTGGGGCGCTTCTTCATCGAGTTCCAGCGTCCCGATGCCTGGAAGGTCGGCGGCATCGCTGTGGCGCAACTGATCGCCATTGCCTCCATCATCGCCTGTGTGGTCATAATGGTCTACCGGCGGAGGGCCCGCCGACGCGCCCGCTTGTCCTAAAAAGCGAGTGAGCGCGATTAAAATAAATCGCCCCAATCTGGCGAACAGTCTCGCGCTATTGCGATCTGTATTTTGTATGCATAGCTACTGCGCGAGACTGTTCGCCACCTGACGAACAGTCTCGCGCTATTGCGATCCATATTTTTGTATGCATAGCTATTGCGCGAGACTGTTCGTCACCCAGTCATCGGCGCTGGGTTGGGGCTTCTTTTAGGCAAATGACGCCCTTTTAGTCAAGTGGCTCGATGGAGTAGCTATAATGCGCCGGCTCCGTGGTGACGGGTGCCATCGCAGCGATGACCAAAATCGCCCGCTGCACCTCGTCGCCGAAGCCCTCGATGATCAGCCGTCCCCACTGGTTCTCATCTAAGGGCATCCTCTCAATAGACGTCCTTTCCCCAAATTTAATCAACTGCACAATGAAGCGCTGGGGAACCAAGTTATCGGAACGGATGAAGCCTTTGGCCACCCAGCCCCCATTGCCCTCAACATCGTCCAGGTAGCCCAACTCGGGGATGGCGATGTCGTCAACGCAGAAGCCCGGCGCGTTGTAAGCATCATCGGTGATATACTCGAAGCGGAGGAGGATCTCTTGGCCGACGTAAGGGGTCAGGTCAATGGTCTCCTTGATCCAAGTGGGTTGATGGTTGTTGAGAGAAGGATTTAACGGAACTGAGGCAACTAAGGGGGGCTGAGGAGACGCCGTCAGTTCCTTCAGTTCCCTTAGATCCCCCCTCCTTATCCC
>CAYQVA010000054.1:0-9006 GCA_964420815.1 uncultured Anaerolineae bacterium | reverse complement strand
CTCAAATCCGTTTGATTCTTAAATCCGTTGTCAAATCCGTTGTTACACCCGCTGAGGCTGCCCACCGTGAGGTGGCGGCGAAGAAAGGTGGCACCACGGGAGAAGCGCCTCTCGTCCTTTCCCCCAAGGGGCGAGGGGCGCTTTAATATCCGGTGAACGGTCTTACAGCCTACTTGGAGACCGCATTCCAGTTGTGGAGGAGGAAGAGGATGATCGATTTAAACTTCATTCGCGAGAACACCGACGAGGTTCGCGAGGCTTTACGCAAACTAAATACAGAAGCCCCCATAGACGAGATTCTGGCCCTGGATGAGAAGCGAAGGAACCTCCTGGCGGAGGTAGAGGCCCTGAGGCACCGACGTAACGTCGTCTCCAAGGAGATCGGGCGGATGAGAGACAGTGGGAAGCGGCAGGCGCTCATCGAGGAGATGAGGGGGGTTAGCGAGCGCATCAAGGTTTTGGATAGCCAGCTCAAGGAGGTGGAGGAACAGCTCTACGAAGCCATGTTGCAGGTGCCCAATATGCCCCACGAGAAGGTGCCCGTGGGGAAAGACGAGAGCGAGAACGTAGTGGTGCGTCAGGAAGGCGAGTTTCGCCAATTCGACTTCGAGCCGTTGCCCCACTGGGAACTCGGCCCAACCCTGGGGATAATAGACTTCGAGCGGGGGGTCAAGATCTCCGGCACCCGCTTCTACGTCCTCAGGGGCCTGGGGGCCAAGCTCGAGCGGGCCCTCATCGCATGGATGATTGACCTCCACGTGGAGAAGCACGGCTACACCGAGATCTATCCCCCCTTCGTGGTCAAGGAGGAATGCCTGGTGGGGGCGGCACAATTGCCCAAGTTCGCCGAAAACCTCTATCGCGATGTGGAGGACGACCTATGGATGATCCCCACCGCTGAGGTGCCATTGACTAACATCCACCGCGATGAGATCCTTGAGCCGGGCACGCTTCCCATCTACTACGTTGCCTACACCCCCTGCTTCCGACGGGAGAAGATGTCGGCGGGGAGGGATACCAGGGGCATCAAACGCGTCCATCAGTTCGATAAGGTGGAGATGTACAAGTTCGTGGAACCCCATACCTCAGACGAGGAGTTGGAGAAATTGGTGGACAACGCCGAGGACGTCTGCCGCGAGTTGGAAATCCCCTATCGGGTGGTGCAGATGTGCACCGGCGACCTGGGCTTCTCCGCCAGGATGAAGTACGATGTGGAGATGTGGGCCCCAGGATGTGGCGAGTGGCTAGAGGTCAGTTCCTGCAGCAATTGCGGCGACTTCCAAGCGCGGAGGGCCAACATCCGCTATCGGCCTGAGCCCGGCGCTAAGCCAGAGTTCGTGCATACCTTAAACGGCTCCGGCCTAGCCCTGCCCCGGACCATGATTGCTATCATGGAGAACTACCAGCAGGCCGATGGGAGCATCGTCGTTCCCAAGGTGCTGCGGCCTTACATGGGAGGGGTGGAGGTCATCAGATAGGCGGTCCGGGACTGGAGTGCGAAATCTCCCGATTTCGCACCCGCGACGACGGGAGTCGTCGACTCCACAAGTGAACTGCGTTGGCAAGCCGGGCATTTTTATGCTATAATGTCCTTACAACTAAACCCTGGTGAGCGTGCCCGCCAGGGGCCCTATTAGGGCGAGGGGTTAGAGACCATGCTTTTCGCTGGGCTGGGTATAGAGGCTCTTTATCTCATCATAGCCCTGCTCGTCGCCATTGACGTGCACGAGTGTTGCCATGCCTGGATGGCCAACAGGCTTGGGGATCCGACGGCCAAGGAGGCGGGGCGGCTCTCCCTTAACCCCCTGGCCCACCTCGACCCCTGGGGGACGCTGATGCTGCTCCTGGTGGGCCTGGGCTGGGGCAAGCCGGTGCCCATCAATGCCTTTAAGCTCCGTTACGGCCCCAAGAGGGGCATGGCTATGGTAGGTATAGCAGGCCCTTTGGCCAACATCATCACCGCCACCATCCTGGCCCTCCCCCTTCGATTCCACCTCGTCCCCTTCATCTCGCGGAGGGTAGGCGGCGTATACATCTCCTTCGGCATGCTCCTCTCCTGGGTGATTTGGCTGAACCTCGCCCTGGCCGTCTTCAACATGATCCCCTTCGCCCCCCTGGATGGGTCGAGGATCCTGGCCGCCTTGCTCCCCTCCCGCTGGTTCTTCGCCTTGGCCCGCTACGAGCGCTATGGCCTGATGCTCCTGCTCCTCCTCATCGCCATGGAGCGCTTCGCCCGAACCGGGATCCTGGAGATCATACTCCTCCCACCAATCAAGTTCCTATGGTGGCAGTTGGTTGACATGACGCCGCCTTTCTCATGGTTAAGGTGAATTGTGCGATGAAGAAGCCCTACATTCTGGTCACCAACGACGATGGCATTGACGCCCCGGGCCTACTGGCCCTTAAGCGGGCTCTGGAGGAGGTCGGCGAGGTGGTGGTCATCGCCCCCGATCACAACTGGTCGGCGGCTGGCCACACCAAGACCATGCATAAGCCCCTGCGCGTGAATGAGGTCAAGCTGGCCGATGGCTCCCCAGCCTACGCCAGCAACGGCGCTCCATCGGACTGCGTCGCCTTGGGCGTGCTGGGATTCCTGGAGCGCAAACCCGACCTGGTGGTCTCGGGCATCAACGAGGGCCCGAACCTGGGCCACGACGTCACCTACTCCGGCACCGTGGCGGCGGCCATGGAGGGCGTCATCGCTGGCATCCCCTCCATAGCTGTTTCCCTGGCCGATTACGAGGTCAGCCTGGAGAGTGAGGCCCTCTCCTATGCCGCCCAGTTCATCGCCCGTTTGGCGAAGAGCATCCTGGCCGAGGGATTAAGGGGCGATTTCCTCCTCAACGTCAATGTCCCCAACCTGCCCCGGGAGGAGATCAGGGGGGTCGAGATCACGCGCCTCGGCAAGAGGATCTACAAGGATGTCCTCATAGAGCGGCAGGACCCACGTGGCCGCACATATTACTGGATCGGTGGCGAGCCGCCAACAGGGGTCCCCGAGGAGGGGACGGACATCTGGGCCATCGCCGAGAAGAAGATATCCATCACCCCCATCAAGCTCGATCTGACCGAGTATGGCTTGATAGAGAGGCTGAAGAAGTGGGGGCTGGAGGTCTGAGAGGCATTGTGGAGTGCGAAATCTCCCGATTTCGCACTCCATGCGACAAGCGGAATGGGGAGCAGTCATGGATTTCTGGGAGGTGGTCGGTAAGAGGCGCAGCATACGGCGCTTCGAGAGGGAGAGGGATGTCCCCGGAGAGGCGGTGGAGAGGCTTCTTGAGGCGGCCATCTCCGCCCCCTCGGCGGGGAACATGCAGCCGTGGCACTTCTTCGTGGTGCGGAAAGGTGAGACGAAGCTGGGGTTGGCCCGGGCGGCCTGGGGGCAACATTTCGTCGCCGAGGCGCCAGTGGTGATCGTGGTCTGTGCCGACCCCAACCGCTCAGGTCGGCGCTATGGACAGCGAGGGACGGACCTCTATTGCCTTCAAGACACGGCGGCGGCCACCCAGAACATCCTCCTGGCCGCGGTGGCCCTGGGGTTAGGGGCCTGTTGGGTCGGCGCCTTTGATGAGGGAGCGGCGGCCAGGGTCCTTAACCTGCCACCTCGCCTTCGCCCGGTAGCCATCATCCCCATCGGCTACCCCGCCGAGTCGCCATACCGACCGGCGAGGAGGGCATTGAAGGAGGTCACCACCTTCGTCAAGTAAGGGCCTCTTGAGGAGAAGGGGGTCAAGCGTTCCCAGCTTCCCATAGCGATGGTTAGCCGGTTTCGCCTAAGAGCCCCCATATCTCCTCGCTAAGGACCGATTCTAACCCCTGCCCGATGACTAAGCCTCGAATGAGCTCCACATCGCAGCCGTGCCCTTTAAGATAGGCGGCGATAGCCCTCGCCCTCTCACCCTTCCCCTCGACAATTAGATTGGCTACCAACTGCGCTTCCAAGGGGACCAAGCGAAGGGGATGGCCGTCGAAGCTTACCTCCTTCAGGTTCTTCCAGATAAGCGAAGAAGGATGGAAGGAGATAATGCAACCTCGACCCCGGATGGACAGGTTGCCCATTACCTCCACCACCGTCCCCTCGATGAAGAAGCGCCCGAAGTGGCTGATGAATTGCTCCGTCTCACGCCAGGCCATGGGCAGGGTGACAAACTCCTCGAGCTGAGCGGCGATACGGTAAGCGGTCTTGGCGTCGGCGAGGATATCTAGGTCATGCACCTCCAAGGCCAGCCCTTGGAGTGATGACGCCGCGCTGCCGGCTAAAGCCCAGGCCAGCCCCGCCAACTTATCCACTACCAGACTCAGGGCCCTCTGCCAGGCCGTCGCCGCAAGCTTGGGCGCATCAGCCAAGCCAAACCACCTCCACCGTCCCCGCCTCGGCGTCCATGAAGAGCATCCGATGGCGCAACAGCTCGCCTTTCCCCAGCAATATCTTCAGCACCTCCTGCACCTGCCAGGCAGCGACCATCATTGGGGTGGCTGTGGGGCAGCCCTGCTGGGCCTCGATCCCCCTCTCGGGCACCTCCCCACGACCATAGAGGGCATAGAGCCCTTTGTCCTCGGGGAAGATGGTCATCACCTGTCCCACCATGCCGGCGATGGCCCCGTGCACCATAGGGATGCCCAGGCTCTGAGCCGCATCCTGGAGCATGAGGCGTGTGGGCAGGCGGTCCAGGGCGTCTACCACCACCTCCGCCCCCTCCAGGAGTTGCGGCAGGCTCTCCGCAGCGGCTTCCACAGGACGGGCTATCACCTCTACGGCCGAGTTGATTTCGGCCACACGGGCCTTAGCCACCTCCACTTTGGAAGCCCCCAGGTTAGCCTCGGTGCTGAGGATCTGGCGGTTGAGGTTATGCTCGACGAAGACATCGGCGTCAATTACGATCAGCCGCCCGATCCCCGCCCGCGCCAGACCTTCGACGACGTTTCCGCCTAACCCGCCGAGGCCGACGACGGCCACCGTCGCCTTGAGGAGGCTGATCTGTCCCTCCCAGCCGACCGTCCCCAGGCTCCGCAGGTAGCGTGCGGGAAGGATGCGCTCCTCTAAGGCATGGATCTCCACCTCACGAGGGGGAAGGTCAAACTCCTCAGCCAACTGGCGCACCGCACTGATCGAGAGCAATGACAGCTCCCCCTCCCACAAGGGGCGAAGGTTGCCAGCTCTCGTAACCTCCTTGCTATCTCCGCCTCGCTATTCATCGCAACCTGCCTTTAATGATGGGCATCTGTCTCAGATGCAGGGGATGGTGTCGCTATGGGCGGCGGGTCATCCACTCCGGCCGCCAGGGCTCATCCAGGAGGATCACTGTGGCCTCATCCACCCCCTCCACGCCCTCAGCCGCCTGGCGCACCTGCTCGACAAGGTAGCTCGCCAGGGGGCACCCAGGGCCGGTGAGCACCATGCGCACCTCCACCTGTCCCTCGTTGACGAGGATCTCCCTGATCATCCCCATGTCAACGACGCTCATGCCGATATGGGGATCAATCACCTTTGCTAAGGCTTCACGAACCTCCTGCTCTGTGGCCATCGCTCCCCACCTCCTTTTCATTTTTAATGCTGTACCTCTGACAAGCCATCGGCGTATAACGCTTTTGGCCCATGCGCTCAGACGCAGCCCGCATCCGACGAACCTTCTCCCGCTCAAAGGTAAACGGCTGGTTGAAAGCTTGCTCCCTGACGAACCTTCTCCGGCTTAAAGGTGAGAGCGGCTAGAAGCCGATGCCGGAGAAGGTTCGTCATTTGGCGATAGGCTGCCTCATCTGTCATATGTTTACCGAAGGATCTCCACCAGCTGGACGTCAAAGGTCAGGTCCTCCCCCGCCAAGGGGTGATTGGCATCCAGAGTCACGGTCGATTCGGAGATCTCGGTCACCGTGACCCGGATAGATGGCCCTTGTGGTTGCCGCAAGGCCAGCTGTTGCCCGACCTCCAGATGCAGGTCCGGCGGGACCAGGCTTCGATTGATCTCATAGACCAACTCTTCCCGGTAGGGGCCGAAGGCCTGCTCGGCCGGGACCGTGAAGGTCTTGGACTCGCCGGGGCTCATCCCTACCACGGCCTGCTCGAAGCCGGAGATCACCTCCCCTGCGCCCAAGATAAGCTCCATCGGCTCGCGCCCCAATGAGGAGTCGAATATCGTGCCATCTTCCAACATGCCCGTATAGTGGACCCTAACGGTGTCGCCTAGCTTTGCTTTCATATTTTCTCCCTTCTTTTTAGCTGAGGGTATTCTTAATAGCGCCGACGCCTCCCCTCGCGTTGCCTCGGCGGTCGGGCCTCATCCACGCGGATGGTTCGGCCCCCAAGCTCGGTCTCATTGAGCCCTTCCTTGGCGCGCTCCGCTGCCTCGATGGACTCCATCTCCACGAAGCCGAAGCCCCTCCCTGCGATGATCCTCACCGAGACGACGTCTCCATAGGCCGAAAACGCCTCTCTCAGCTCATCTTCAGTCGTCTGGTAACTCAGGTTCCCCACGTACAGTTTATTTGTATCCACCTTTTCTCCTTTTCGGATTCGGAAAGCATTAGCCGAAGCCCAGGGTTAAACCCTGGGCTATGCGGTGCTAGATGTCGTTTTATTCGATATAAGCCTCCTTTCCCTCATTCGATAGGCCACGATGGGATCGAGCCATCAATCCCCCATAGGCGCATGATCGGATGTCGTGGCTTATCTCAGCGTGACATGCACACTCGCCAACCTGCCGGCTCATCCATGCACTCATTGCGCCAGGAACTGCTCGATGACCTGCTGGAGTTGGTCGAGAGGCACATGCCTGCCCTGCCGTCCTTTGAAAATGAAGAACTGCGGTGCGGGAGGGAATTGGTTCTGTTGCGCGATGAGGAAATCCTCCATCACCTTTTCCGCCGTTTGGCCTTCGTCCAGGCAGGCTGCGAAGGCATCAACGTCCAGGCCCAACTCAGCGGCATACCCCTTGAGGGTGGCTGGGATGTCATCCGCCTGGCTCCAGTCCTCCTGTCGCTGGAAGAGCAGATCGTGCATGGGCCAGAAGGCACCTTGCTGCCCGGCGCACTCGGCAGCCGCAGCAGCCTCAAACCCTTGGGTATGGTCCGCTGCCGGGAAGTGCTTAACTATGAGCCGCAGCTTGCCCGGCTCCACGTATTCCTTCTCCAACTCGGGCCACTCTTCCAGGAAGTGTTCGCGGTTTTCCGGCGACTGGAAGTCAACGAACTCGACGAGGACGATCTCCGCCTCCTCTGAGCCGCGGAAGGCATCGCCGCCATAGGTATAGCCGGGCCGCTCCGGGTCGGGATCGAAGATCGGCACCGGCGTGGGCGTGGGGGTTGGATGCTCCCCTCGCAGCGCCGCCTCGATAACCTGTTGGAACACCTCGAATGGCTGCGCGCCGGAGACGAACCAGTCGTTGATGAAGAAGGCTGGGACACCCCGCACTCCGGCCGCTTCGCCTCGCTCGTACTCTGCCTGCACCTGAGCGGCTGTCTCTCCCGATTCCAGGCAGGCGACGAAGGCGTCGGTATCGAGGCCCAGCTCGGTGGCATATCCCTTGAAGCGCTCGGTCAGGTCCTCTTGCCCGCTCCACTCGCTTGCTGTCTCGAAGAGGCGCTCGTGCATGGCCCAGAAGGCTTCGGCTCCCTGCTTGGCGGCGCAGAGCGAGGCTTCGGCCGCTTGCCGCGCCTGGGGGTGGATGGAATCGAGCGGGTGCTGAACGAACACGTGTTTGACTTTACCTGTAACAATGTACGCTTCATACAGAAGCGGGCCCGTCTGTAAGGTATGACGGGCGCAAAATGGTCACTGGAACTCCGAATGCTCCACCAGCGTTACGGGTGCATTGGGATTGCCCCGGTAGGGCGCGCCCTCCTCGGTGAAGCCCATGGGCACCTCGCTGACGGCAGGCGTGAGCACCTCCGTGATCGCCGTCGGCGTATCAGTCGGCCGCAACGGCGTGGCCGTCGGCTCCGGCGCGGCCTTTGGGCCGCAGGCGGACGCGATCAGGGCCGCGATGAGCAGCCCTACGTAGAGAAAGCGTTTTGGATTCATGTCACCTCCACAAGTTATAGATTCGGTACATCACAATAGTGCGCTACTGGGCGGCGTCCTCGCCGCTAAACGGGGCGATGATGCCCTTTAGAGTGATAATCGTGATCTACCGAGGTTGTTTGGCTGCAAGATCCGCGATGCAACCGTACTCGGTAAGTCCCAATACCGACGTTCTGAGGCGTTTTCTAAAGCTCCCATCAGCACTGAGGTGCTTGCTCGCTCCATCAGGCGCATGGTTCTCCTTCATGACGACGATTTTCTGGTAGTGAGAGGCCCAAAATCTCCTCCAGATCCATTTTGAGTTGTTCAGGATTGATGTATTGAAGCGACTTCAAACCAACTGCTCTGGCTCCCTCCACATTGACCAATGTATCATCAACGAAAACGGATTCCTCGATTTCGATTTGGAGGAGGGCGATTGATCGGAGAAAGAATTCTCTATCCGGCTTGCTGCAACCCACCTGATAGGAGGCCACCCACCCATCACAAAACTGTAACCTCGGAAGCTCCTCGAAGACCCTGGGAACATGTAGGGGGTCAGCATTGGTGAGGAAGAAGATGTGGAGGTCATCTCGAAGGGTAAGGAGATAATCCACGACCGGCGAGTTCTCAGACCATATGTCGCAATATATCTCCGTGAACTCCTCAAATGAGATATCGAGCCCGGACCTGATTTTAAACCTCCGGAAGAACTCCTGAGGGCTTATCAGTCCGTTGTTAAAGTCCCTCTTGTCTCTGTCATCATCCCCGAAAATCCACAGCCCTATCTTCTCGGCCCCTTCTCCTGTGGCAAGGGAGCGGAAGCGTCGCAATGCTCGTTCGTAATCAAGGTTGATCAGCACCCCTCCGACGTCAAGCAACAGGTTCCGGATCATTTTTGGTCTGGGTTTCATTCAACCGGTTCCAACAGGAGGTCATCCCATGCTCACCTATTGTACACCAATTGCCCCAACTTGTCACCTTCTTTGAAAGCTTAGGGCTCCCTCTCA
>CAYQVA010000053.1:8051-9190 GCA_964420815.1 uncultured Anaerolineae bacterium | reverse complement strand
CTCCCCCGCTCCCTTGCTCAAAGGCGGCGCCGAGAAGGACGACCGAGATGAGGGAGAGAGCCACGGCTAGGAGGAAACGCCTCCCCTGGGTCAGATAACGGTAGGCCAGGGAGCCGAGCAGCAGCCCCATTAACGCTGGGAAGGCTCTCCACCAAATCGTCCTCCCCTTGCCGTGAATGCGTTCGGCGAAGGCGAGGATGAAAAGGGCCAAGCCGCCGAGGAAGAGGTAAGGGGCAAGGTGAAGGGAGCTTGCCGAAATGATCAACCACTGAGCCAATGCCGCTAAGGAGAGGGCGGCAGTGGATAGAAGCAATGACCTCATCTCGCTGGTTCTATTTGAAACACTTGCACCCGATGGTTGTAGGTATCGGCCACGTAAATCCGCCCCGCGTCGTCTATGGCGATGCCCACGGGCTTGTTGAATCCTCCCCACTGGCCGAGGAGCCGACCGAAGGCGTCGTAAGCCGAGACCCGATTCCCCTCCGGGTCTGTCACGTAGACCTCTCCCCCCTCGCCCAGGGCGATGTGAGGCCCATCGAAGGTGTTGGCCGCGGGGATGGGCCACTCCCCGAGATAGCGGCCCTCGGCATCCAGCCTCTGCACCCTCCGATTATAGGTGTCAACGACGTAGATGTTGCCCCTCTCATCTACGGCCACATCGGTCAGCTGGTCCAGTTGCCCCGGGCCTAAGCCTTGCTCACCGAATTGCCCCAGCAACCGACCGGAGGTGGAGAGTTTCACCACTCGATTGGATCCAGTATCGGCGACATATAGGTTGTCCTCGCTGTCAATGGCCAGGCCTCGCGGGCGATAGAAGGCGAGGTCGCCGCCGAAGCGGCCGCGGAACTCGCCCTCAGGGGAGAAGTGCATGATGGACTGGAGCAAGGAGTCGAGGACGTAGACGTCGCCTCGGCTGTCCACCGCCACGGCGAAGGGCTCGAGGAACCTCACATCCCCTCCCTCCCAGGCGGCGATGAATCGCCCCTCGGCGTCGAATTTCTGGAGCCGTTTGTTACCCGTATCAACCACGTAGACGTTGCCCTGGCCGTCAACGGCCACATCGCGGGGCTCGAGAAACTGACTGGGCCCGCTGCCCTGTTCCCCCCACTGGGCCACAAGACGCACCTGGCCCAGGGGCG
>CAYQVA010000053.1:0-7951 GCA_964420815.1 uncultured Anaerolineae bacterium | reverse complement strand
GGCCCGCTGCCCTGTTCCCCCCACTGGGCCACAAGACGCACCTGGCCCAGGGGCGTCATCGGTACGGGAGGCGGCGTCGCCTCAGCGACGGGCAGCGGCTCCGGCAATCGCTCGCTGGGGGGATGGAGTTGCTCGGCCGGCACCTGTTCCTTAGGGCCGCCGGGCGGAACCCACCAGAGTTCGATCTTCCGTCCTCCGCCTACCTGAAAGTAACGGAGGATGATCTCGTGGAATCCCTTCTCCAGGTTGATCTGGCCCTCCACGTAGCGAGCGCCGTGTTGGCCGCCGTTGTCCACCACCAGTTGCCCGTCAATGTAAAGGAAGGAGCCATCGTCGGAGTTGGTGGCGAAGATATAGCGGCCGGTAGTGGGGGCGTAGAGCCAGCCCTCCCACTCGATGCTGAAGGGCGCATGCAACAGGTCATTGGGGGCGATGAAGGGGTCAATCTGGACGATGGCTGGCTGGCCAGCCCAGTTCCCGGCGCCTGGGTAGTACTTGCCCAGGAGGCCGAAGCGCGAGAGTTGCTGGGTGTACAGGGCATTTTGTGGGATGACTTCCTCCTGGCCCCCAGGGGCGATCCAGCTCAGCTTCAGCCAGCCTCCCTCCCCCTCCTCGACACAGCTCACGGCGATGGGGTGGAAGCCCGCCGGCATGAGCTTGGTCGCCCGGGCCCGGCCGCTTTTGCTTTCCACCAGCACCTCATCGTCAATGGATAGTTGGGCCGAACCGCTGGAGTCCAGGATGAATGTATAGGTGCCGTATCGAGGCACGTAGAGCGAACCCTCCCATTCGGCCCTGAAGGGGGGATCTAAGGGAGGGGGCGTCCATTGGAAGGAGAGGGTGGCATCCCTGCGCTCTAAGGCCGGCTGGCCGGTGGCCCCCGTCCCCCCGTAATACCTGCCCCAAAGCCCCTGGATGGCGGTTACCTCCTCCCTGGGCACCAGGTAGGTGTAATACATGGCCTTGCCGTAGCGGTCCTTGACCTCGTTGAATACGCCTTGGGGATAGAGTTCCCTCAGGCGGGGGATTAAGGAAGCGTGAGCCAGCTCCAGGACGTAAATAACGTCCCTATCCACCCGATCCCTGATGGGGATGTGGCTATTCAGGTCGAGGTCTCGATAGGGGACCCCATAGGGTATGAACTTGACCGCCGAGTGGTTGGTCAAGGCCGGCGAGACGAGGAGTAGATGGTCGTCGCCCATGGCCTTCACATACTTGGCGACCTGGGTCTGGATGGGGTCGAAGTCGTAATAGACCGATCGGTCGTTGGCCTGCTTGTTGAAGTAAGCGTCATAGTTGGCATGGGCGATGGCGATTAAAAGCAGCAGGGGGATGCCGATGATATACCGCCGTCCCACCTTCCTGAAGGCCTTCGCGAAGGTCGCCCAGGTTCGATCCCAGAAGACACAGGTTAGGAGGTAGACGGCGGGGATGTTGGCGATGGTGCGCAGGGAGTGGGGATTCGAGTCGGCTAAGGATAGGACGCCTGGCAGGAAGCCGAGGAACAGCCAGGCTACGGATAAGAAGAACTTCGATTCCCCCCACCGGTAGAGGCTGTAGCTCAGACCTAGGACAAAGAAGATCGCTGTCCAGGGGTCCAGCATCGGCGCCTTGGGCAGGTTATGCCTGGGCCTGGGGTCACCTTGGTAGTTGAACATCAACAGGCTCTTCTTTATGTTGCGCAGCAGGGGGTCGTAGCTCCCCTCCCGCTCTATGTCAAGCGTCACTGACGCCTGACGTATCCCGAACAGGAAGTCTTCAGGGTTTTTGAGGAAGTAGATCCCCAAGGGGCCGACCACTATCAGTGTAGCCACGGAGAAGATGAGCAGGCCGCGGTAGCTTATCCTGCCTCTTTGAGAGACGAATAAGTGCGGGAGGAAGGCGACGACTATGAAGGGCACGATCCTGAAGCCGACGTAGGTGTTCAGGCCTATCCCCAAAGACAGGCCAGCCAGGGCGAAATCGAGCGGCTGTGCGGAACGCAATCCCTTGATGAGGAAGTAAAAGGTAAGGATGGCGAAGAGTGGGACCAGGATGCCCTCGAAGGCGATGCGGCTGAAGGTGACGTGCCAACGGGAGACGGCGAGCAGCGCCGTCGCCATCAGGGAGGCCTCCCAGCCGAACAGCTCGCGGGCCAGAAGATAGAAGGCAGGGATGGTTGCCAGGCCGACGGCGATGGTGACCATGCGGAGGGTGAGGGGCTCTGTGCCCCACAACTTGCACGCCAAGCCTAGGACGTAGAGGAATAGGGTGGGGTGGCCGGTGGCAGCCTTGGTGAAGGGCGTGTAGACGCCTCCCTCCAGCAGTTGGACGCCGATCAGGCCGAAGTCGGCCTCGTCGAGGTAAAGCGCGCTGGGGAAGGAGGCGATGCGGTGGAGCCTCATGAAGGCGGCCAGCACCAGGATGAGGCCCAGAGCCACAACTTCCTTGAACCTGATGCTGAAATCGAGCTTCGACCCCTTAGCGAAACCGTAAAAGAAGAAAGCCAACCCCGCCACCCAGAGGATCAACCCTCTATTGGTGCTTACACTGCGGGCGAAAAAGGCGAGGGAGAGGCAGACTAAGAGGAGGCCGAGGGCGATGAGGGCCATGTTGCCCCTGGAGAGCCTTGCTGGGGGAGGTTTAAGCGGCTCCGGCTTCCCTTCGGGTCGGGGAGGGGCGGCCAGGAAGAAGGCGACGCCGATGGCGTAGAGGAGCACGGCGTCGCTGATGGGCTTCCCCTGGGCGAAGAACCTCTGCCCCAGGAAAGCGAAGAGCAGGGCTATAGCGATGGCCACAACGCCTCTCATCACCCTCACCTTTTGGCGAACTTCATCACCCGATGGTTGAAGGAGTCAACCACGTAGACATTATCCACCGCGTCAACGGCGATGCCGGTGGGCAGATTGAAGGAGCGGCTATCCGTCCCGAACTCCCCCCAGACGGCCAGGAGTTCGCCCTCGGGGCTGAACTTCAAAACCCTATAGTTCTCCGGGTCGGTGACGTAGACGTTGTCGGCGGCATCGAGGGCCAGGTAGGGCTTGTTTACCACCGATTCGCTCTCCCAGCCCTGCACCGGCCACTGGGCGATGAAGTTAAAGTCCTTGTCGAACCTCTGGATGCGGCGGTTCCAGGTATCGGCGATGAAGATGTCGCCGCTCCTCTCGCTGATGGCGATGCCCACCGGCTCATCGAACTGGCCGGGGTTGACTCCGGCCCCGCCCCACTGCCCCAGGAACTCGCCCTCAGGGGAGAACTTCTGTATCCGCTTGTTGCCCGTGTCGGTGACGTATAGGTTGCCCTCCCCATCAATGGCGATGTCCCGCGGTCCGTAGAAGACCCCCTCTTGGCCTAGCTCCCCCCTCGTGTCGCCGAAGGTTCCCCACTGGAGGAGGAAGTTGCCGTTCCGGTCGAACTTCTGTATCCTGTGGTTCCAGGTGTCGGCCACGTAGACATATCCCTCGTCGTCCACGGCTATGCCCCAGGGCTCCCGGAACTGGCCGGGGCCAGGTCCCTGGCTCCCCCATTTGGCGACGAAGCGGCCTTGGGCGTCGAACTTCTGTATCCGGTGGTTGCCCGAATCAACGACGTAGATGTAGCCCGCCTTATCCACGGCTACGCCCTTGGGGTTAAAGAACTGGCCATCGCCTGAGCCCTGGCTTCCCCAGGTCAGGACGCTGGAGAGCTGGATGCGGCGCTTGGCATATTCGTCCACCACCTCCGGCTTCGGCCCCACCATCTCGGCGCCATACTCCCATATCTGGGCCACCACATCCTTACGCACGTAGAGGGCGAAGCGGTGGACGAAGGGCCAGGCGTTCAAAGGGGTCTCATAACGGCGGTGGAAAACGATGTTCCATATCCTCTTGCGCTCGGCAGGGTCCCGCAGCCAATTGATGAACTTACGGGGCGTGAGGCCCTTGTAGTCCTCGATGGGCCACCAGATAAGCCTGTATTCCCGCCGCGTATACCTGTCGCCCAGGTAAGGCTTCACCTTGGCCTCGTTCTTCGGCCCGACGATGACCACCGGGGCGTCGAGGGCGTCCTTGGTGGGCTGGCTCCCGTAGTAGGCCCGATTGGGATACTCCCGAAAATACCATTCCAAGGGCCAGGTGGAGTCGTCGTCGTAGGCGACCTTTATCTGCTTATCCCCGACCAGCCTCCTGGATAGGCTCTCGATCTCCCTCATTACCATGGGCACGTCGGGGGTGCTGTGGGCGTACACCAGGAACTCCTCAGCGGTGCCGGGATGGACGTAGTTAGCAAGCCAGGAGTAGCGGACAGTTAGGAGGCCGAGGAGGGCGAGGGCTGTGGCGAAGACCACGTATCCGGTGCGGCGTGCTCCCAGCCGTTGGACGTAATGGATGACAGCCATGGCCAGGATGGCCAGGACGGCCAGAGAAGCGAGCCACTGCATGGTTTCCCCCAGCCTCTGCAGGGACATCCCACGGAAGGGACGCAGGCGTACCCAGATGAAGAAGACGAGGATGGTGGGGACGAGGAGGATGGCCAAGGTCAGGCCGCCCCTCTGGCGGATCTCCCCCCAGTCGGCGGCGTCCAAGACCTCGCCGATGAAGCGCCCCGCCAGAACGGTCAGGGGAAGGGCAAGGTGCAATACCATCCAGGGCATCTTCTCCCCTATCCAGGAGTAGAGGATCAAGCTTAAGGCTGACCAGTAGAGCAGGAAATAGGTGAACAGGGTAATGAGGGAGTAGGGCTTCCTCGTTTCCTCATTGCCTCGTTGCCTCGTCAACCTGACTAAATAGTAAATTGTGCCCGCCGAAGCGAAGAGGAGAGGCGTTAACTCGTAGAGGGGCAAGAGGAGGAAGATGTAGTAATACCAAGGCTGTCCGCCCCTCTGCACCCCATGCTGGGCCAGCCAATAGGCCAGGGCGCCTACTGTTCCCGAACCCAGGCCGAGGATGTTGGTGAAGAAGGTGGTGTAGAGGAGGACGAAAATAACGGCGAAAATGAGGATGCTAACGGTTAAGGCCTTCGGCTCGATGCTGCGCAGGGCGGAGAGAATCGATTCCTCCCTCTTATTAGTATTAGTCAACCGCTCCCAGGCAGCGGCCAGCAGGATGAAGGTCACCCCGATGAAGCCGGTGATGTAGGCGTTCTCCTTGGTGCAGAGCGACAGGGAGAGGGCAGCCGCGCCGAGGTAGAGGTAACGACTCTTGTGCTCGGCGATGTAGCCGAAGAGGGCGATGACCATGAGCATCGTCCAGACGGCGATGTAGATGTCGTTGCGGATGTAGCGCGAGTAATAGAGGAAGGAGGGCGAAATGAGGAGCATGGCCGATGTGACCAGAGCCCCGGTCCTTCCCAGCCAGCGGCGCAGGAAGTAGGGCAGGACCACGAGGACGACGCCGAATAGAGCGGGCACGACCCGCGTCGTATAGTCGCTGTCGCCGAAAAGGAAGTAGATCAGGGCGTTGGCGTGGAAGAGGAAGGGGCCATGCATCATCGGATTATGCCTATAGCCCTGTCCGGCGTAGAGCTTCCAGGAGTAGAGGGCGTGGAGGCTCTCGTCGTGGGCCATGGCCCGTGAGCCCAGGTCCCAGAAGCGCGTCAAGACCGCTATGATGAGGAAGAGCGCATAGAGTCCCGTCTCCCAATTGAGGCTGAACAAGGTTGAAAGCGGAATATCGAGAATGGACCTCTCCTCTCTCTTTCGCATGATAAACCCTCCTTCCAAAGGCGTCTAAGCGTCTAGGCGTCTTAGCGTCTAAGCGCTGAGACGCTAAGGCACTGCGACGCTATACAGTATTACCTCATCGTATCGCACTGGAGTCGTCGCCTCACGGTATAGGAACCAGCGCACCAGGCTTGCCCCCCGAAGCCCATCTAATCCCCAGGAGGCTCTCAGCCTGAAGCGCTGGCCGATGTAGCCTCCCAAGGGGGGGTGCTCCCCCTCGGCGGGGACGATGACGATAGGGGCATAGGGGCCGATCGCGCTGGAGAAACCGACCTCCTCGAAACCGCGCAGGTACCAGGCCAGGGTCGGCTCTAGCGACTCATCAACGGCGATGGCGATGCTGTGCCTATCCCCTTCTCGATCGCTCGATACCCTCTCGATGGCCCGCACCATCTCCACCACATCAGGCGAGGTGGCCACGCCGATGAGGGGCTCGTGACCGTGGTGGTAATTCAGGTTGAAGGTGGTGTGAACCATTAAGGCGGCCAGGAAGAGGGAGAGGGCCAGCCCCCCGGTCCGCAAGGCCCTCCCTCGGCCCAGCCACGCCCAAAGGGCGAAGAGGCCGATCAGCACGACGACGGCGCCCAGGGCGGCCTTCAGGTAGATCGCTTGCCCAAAGGTGGCGTATCCCCCCAGTTGAAGCGTCACGTAGACCATGGTCGCCAGGGAGAGGCTCAAAAAGGCCCCCTCCAGCTTCGAGGTCGTCTTCCTTTTCCCTTCGAAGAATTCACCGATGAGCTTCCCTGCCAGGAGGACGAGGGGCAGGAGGCTCTGAAGGGTGAAGGCCGGGGATTTGCCCCTGGCAATGGTGTTCAGGAGCATACTCGCCGCAAACCAATAGGCCAGAAGGTTGCTGAAAAGGTCTTGCTTCAGGAGGAAATAGCCAGCGCCGCTCAATCCGAGGACCAAGGCAAGTCCCTCATAGGATAGCAGTAATCGGAGGTAATAGTGCCAAGGGTGATGATCGGCTTGGGGGCGGAATCGGGCCAGCCAGGTGGCAGCCAGGTCAATCCCTGCCTGCACCCCCTGGAAGTTTGCCAGGAGCCCGGTGCAGATGAAGAGGAAGATGACGACCAGGAGGATCGCACAGTCCCGCAGTAGAGCCCTATCGCTTCTTGCCTCTCGCCAGGCGGCCACTAGGCCGGAGCGATCCAGCAGGATGGTGAAGGCGAGGAAGCTCCCGAAGACGAGAAGCGCCGTGTATGCCGAGGACCCCGCGCTCAGGGCGATGGCCAAAGCTGCTGCGGTCAGGCGAAGATACGCCCTCTTCCTATAGTCCAGATAGCCGAGGAGGCCAATGAGCATGGCCAGGGAGCAGGCAGCGACGATGACCTCAGGGTCGAGGGAACGGGAGAAGAGGAGGAATGAGGGGGAGAAGGCGAAGAGGAAGGAGGCGGCCAGCGCCCCCGTCCGCCCCAAGCGGCGGCGCAGGAAGTAGGGCAGCCCTACCAGCATGGTCCCGAAGAGGGCGGGGACGAGCCGGGCGATGTAGTCGTTGGCCCCGAAGAGCGCGAAGAGGAATGCGTTTCCGTGGAACAGGAGGGGGCTATGGCCCGGAGCTAAACCCTGGGCCTCGCCGCGGTAGAAGCGCCAGGCTGCCATTGCCTGCTCCGCCTCCATCTCCTGCAGCGGCCTCTCGCCCAGCCCGTAGAGGCGCATCGCCGCCGCCACGACGACGAGCAGCAGGTAGAGGGCCACCTCCAGGGTGAGGCCCGGCAGCTCCACCGTCCTCCTCTCCTCTTTCCCTCCCATCACACCCATCCCTGCCCCCTAACCCCTACCCCCTGCCCCCTAACTCCTACCCTCTGCCCCCTAACCTTATATATCATCACATTCCCTTGTTGATAGACCACGTCCATGAACCTGCCAAACTTCTCCACCTGCGCTTGGCTGAGCCGATACTTCTCCCTCTCCAATCGGCCTACATAGACGTAGCTAACATCGTATTTGTTCAACAACCTCATGACCTGCTTTTCATCGAGACTTTTGTATATCGCCTCGATGTCCGGTTCCCGGCGGCCGGGCTCCTCGTAGCTCCCCCGCCATTGCAGTTCGTGCCCGCCCCAGCCCAGGAGCGTGGGGAGCCCCGTCTGGGAGGAGACGCGTCCATACTCGGTGAAGGAGCCTCCGGGGGCCTCCAGGATCACCGGTGCCCCCTCCACGTTGGCCTTGAGCCACTGGATGGCGGCGTAATCATCTGGATGGTGCCGCTCCATGTAGGCCGTCCCGTCGAGGGTCGGCGAGACCGCGAAGCGGTTGGCCTTGGTGTAGGTA
>CAYQVA010000052.1:4446-9335 GCA_964420815.1 uncultured Anaerolineae bacterium | reverse complement strand
AGCGGATTTGGGAAAGTAACGGAAAGCAGCGGATTTGGGAAAGTAACGGAAAGCAGCGGATTTGGGAAAGTAACGGAAAGCAACAGATTTGGGAAAGTAACGGAAAGCAGCGGATTTGGGAAAGCGAGTGGTCTCCTCGTAGGCTGAAGCGATTAACTTGGAGAGGGGAGGATGGCCGAGAAACCTGTGAGGATCACCGATACCGTCCTGCGCGATGCCCATCAATCGCTTTTGGCCACGCGCATGCGCACGGATGACATGCTCCCCATTGCCGAGAAGCTGGATCAGGTCGGCTACTGGTCGGTCGAGATGTGGGGAGGGGCCACCTTCGATTCGGCGATGCGCTTCCTCAATGAGGACCCTTGGGAGCGGATCCGCAAGCTTAAGGAGCGGATGCCTAATACCCCCTTCCAGATGCTGCTAAGGGGCCAGAACATCGTAGGTTACCACCATTACCCCGACGACATCGTGGAGCGTTTCGTGATAAGGGCTCATGCCAACGGCATTGACATCTTCCGCATCTTCGACGCCCTCAACGACGTTCGCAACATGGCCCTGGCCATGAAGGTGGCCAAGAGGGTTGGGGCTCACGTTCAGGCCTCAATCTGTTACACCATAAGCCCTGTCCATACCATCGAGAGCTATGTCGAGATGGCGAAGGAGCTGGCCGAGATGGGGGCTGATTCCATCTGCATCAAGGATATGGCAGGGCTAATTGATCCCCATACCGCCTACGAGCTAGTGAAGCGGCTCAAGGAGGAGATCGCCCTCCCCATCCAGCTCCACACTCACTGCACCAGCGGCATGGCTACCGCCGCCTGCCTTAAGGCCATCGAGGCCGGGGTGGACGGGGTGGATACGGCCATCTCCTCGCTGGCCCTGGGGACATCCCAGCCCCCAACCGAGACCATCGTCAGCATGCTGGCGGGGACGCCGCGCGACACAGGGCTGGACCTGGGACTCCTCTCCGAGATAGCGGCCTACTTCGCCGAGGTGCGAAAGAGGTATTCCCAGTTCGAGAGCGGGATCAGGGTGGATGTGAACGTGCTAAAGTACCAGATTCCAGGGGGGATGCTCTCAAACCTGGTCTCGCAGCTCAGGGAGCAAAACGCCCTGGACCGCTATCAAGAGGTCCTGGCAGAGGTGCCCAAGGTGCGCCGCGAGCTGGGTTATCCACCCCTGGTCACCCCCTCCAGCCAACTGGTGGGAACCCAGGCCACCTTGAACGTGCTTCTGGGCGAGCGTTACAGGGTCATACCCCAGGAGGTGAAGGACTATATCAGGGGCTTCTACGGTCGCCCTCCAGCACCCATTGACCAGGAGGTGAAGAGGCTGGCCATCGGCGATGAGGAGCCCATAAGCTGCCGTCCCGCCGACCTCATCCCTCCCGGCTACGAAAAGGCCAAGGCGGAGATAGGGAAGCTGGCCAAAAGCGAGGAGGATGTGCTCTCCTATGCCCTCTTCCCTCAGGTAGCTCGACCTTTCCTGGAGAGGCGCGCAAGAGGGGTGGGTAGGCGGATGGACATCGTGGCCGCCATCGCAGCGATGGTCGCCCACCAGGCGGAGGCGGTCCCTCCAGTGAGCATGCCAGCGGCTCGCCCCTCCATCTCGCCCTGGAAGCTGCTGGGGCGACCTGGCTACAGGGGTTGGATGCGATGAGGCGGTTCGAGCTGGAGGTAGAGGGAGAGAACTACGAGATAGAGATCGTTGGTGACACGGTCACCGTGAACGGGCACCCCTTCGTCGTGGCGGTGGAGGGGAACACCGTTCTGGTTGATGGCACGGCCCACGTGGTGGAGCTGAAGGATGGGCGAGCCTTGGTGGATGGCATCGCCTATGCTTTCACAGTGGGGCGAGGCTTGAGGGAGAGGCCAGCCGAGAAGAAAGCAATCGTCCGCCCTCCCGCCAAAGTAGCCGAGGGGGTCGGTGTGGTCAAGGCCATCATGCCCGGCAGGATCATACGCGTGCTGGTGAGGGAGGGGGATGAGGTGCGGGACGGGGATGTGGTTTGCGTGCTGGAGGCCATGAAGATGGAGAACGAGCTGCGCGCTCCAAGGGCAGGGTTGGTAAGAGAGGTGAGGGTCTCACCGGGGATGGATGTTGAGGCGGGGGAGGTATTGGTGGTTGTAGGCTGAGATCCTGAGGTTGCGAATCGTGATATGGTGAGCGAGCGATATGAGGTTCGATTGGCCGGTGCTGGTGGCCAGGGGCTGATCCTAGCCGGCCAGATACTGGCTGAGGCGGCCATCTACGACGGGAAGAACGCGACCCAATCCCAATCCTACGGAGCCGAGGCCAGGGGTGGTGCCAGCCGCTCAGAGGTGGTCATCAGCGAGGGCGAGATAGACTACCCCAGGGTCATCGAGGCCGATCTCCTGTTGGCTATGAGCCAGGAGGCCTGCGATAAGTACTTCCCTGACCTCAAGGAGGAGGGCATCCTTATCGTTGATTCCGTCCACGTCCACCGGGTGCCAGCGAGGAAGGCATACCGCATCCCCATAACCCAGATCGCCGAAGAGGCGACGGGGCAACGCCTCACGGCCAACGTGGTAGCCCTTGGGATAATCGTGGGCTTAACGGGAATCGTCTCCCGCGAAGCAATCGAGGCTGCGGTCAAGAATCGAATGCCTAAAGGGATGAAGGAGATAAACCTTCAAGCCTTAACGGCGGGGTTCGAGGAGGCGAAGAGGATCATCAGCGAGGGTTAGAGGGTGGAGGGGAAAGCGTCGCCCAGGGGCTTAGATCTCGCCCCATACGCCGGCCGCTGGGTGGCCATCGTGCGCGGGAGGGTAGCTGGTGTGGGCCTGACGGCCCGCGAGGCTCGCCTGGCGGCGAAGCGCAATCGGCCGAAGGAGGAGCCGGAGGTCCTCTTCGTGCCCCAAAGCAAGGTGGCAAACATCTCCCATAAGAGGGGATGATTGTCAGGAGGAGAAGGGTTTGGCTTCGTACTTGGAGAGGGTAGCAAGCTTTCTCAGGGAGCAGTCCATCGAGGCTTATCTGGTCGGCGGCTGCGTGCGGGATATGCTCCTGGGTAAAGAGAGCCATGACATAGACTTCGTGGTAAGGGGCGATACCGTCAAGCTGGCCCGCGGGGTGGCCGACGAGCTGGGCGGCAGCTTCGTGCTGTTAAATGAGGAAACCGATACGGGGCGGGCGGTCGTGCGAGAGGAGGGGGGCGAGCGCATCTTCATTGACTTCACCCGGCTGCGCGGAGAGGACATCGGCGCCGACCTGGCCAAAAGGGATTTCACCATCAATGCCATGGCCGTGGATGTGGCCAGCCTGGCGGAAAGCCCCCGTATCATAGACCCCTATGGCGGGCAGCGTGACCTCCAGGAGGGGCGACTGCGGGCCGTCTCGGAGGGCATCTTCCACGACGACCCCCTGCGCCTGCTGCGGGCGGTGCGCCTGGCCGCCGAGCTGGACCTCTCCATAGACCTCCTCACCGACGCGCTATTGCGCCGTGACCACGCCCTCATCGAGGAGGCTTCCCACGAGCGGGTGCGGGATGAGCTGGCTCGCATCCTGGCGCTCCCCAAGGCGGCCGACAGCCTGGGCTACATGGATTCCTCGGGCCTGCTCACAGCGGTCATCCCCGAGTTGGTTCCTCTTAAGGGGCTGGAGCAGCCCCTACCCCATTGCTACGATGTCTTCCTCCACTCTATGGAAACGGTGGCGGCAATGGACGAGATACAGAGGGTGGGATACAAGACGGTGGATGCTGATACCCGATATCCGGTATCCGGCATCTTAGCGCCCTTCTCTGCCCAACTCAACGCCCATCTCGATGAGGTCATCGCCGGTGGGCGGAGCCGCCTCGTCGTCCTTAAGCTGGCCGCCCTGCTGCACGATGTGGGCAAGCCTGCCGCGAGGACCGTTAATGCCAAGGGGCGCATTCGCTTCTTTGAGCACCAGAGGAAGGGGGCGGATATAGCTAGGGCGGTCCTGCGACGCCTGCGGTTCAGCGCGCGGGAGGCCAGGCTGATCTGGGCCATCATCGCGAACCATATGCGCCCCCTGCTGCTGTCGAAGAGGGAAGTGGTCACTAACCGAGCCATCTATCGCTTCTTCCGGGACACGGGGGAGGCAGGGGTTGACGTCCTGCTCCTCTCCCTAGCCGACCACCTGGCAACCAGCGGTCCTGAGGGCCTCGACATCGCGGAGTGGGAGAGGTTTCTGGACCTGGTGCATCGGATGCTGGGCAAATATTATGAGGAGCGGGGCGAGGTCGTCTCCCCTCCCAAGCTGATTGACGGCCACGACCTCATGGAGAGGTTCGGCCTGGAACCGGGCCCGAGGATCAAGGAGCTGTTGGAGGCGGTGCGCGAGGCGCAGGCGCAGGGGGAGGTGGCGACGAGGGAGGAGGCGCTGGCGTATGTGAGGGAAATCCTGGCAGGGCAGAAGCGGACGGGCTTGCTTTCTGGGGAGGGGTAGGGTATAATCAATCACGCTAACGGAGGGTAATGCGAGGCGAAGTCAATGAAGGGGATGAACCTCAGTTTAGTGATGGGCATCATTATCCTGGCCCTGTTGGCCGTCTGGGTTGACCTGCCGACCAACCCGGGCATCCACATCTCCCTCGGCCCCATCAGGATAGACCGGGATATAGAGCTGCAGCGGGGGTTGGACCTGGGAGGCGGCACACAGCTCCTCCTCGAGGCCGATTTGCCTAAGGACACAGAAATCGATCGCGAGGAGATCCTCACGGCCAAGAGCATCATCGAGAAGCGGGTCAGCAGCCTGGGAGTCGTCGAGCCCTGGGTCCAGCTCCAGGGCACCAGGGGACTCCTCGTCGAGGTGCCATGGGGCAAAGACCAGGAGCTGGCGATAGAGCTGGTGCGTGAGAGGGGGTTGTTAGAGTTCATTGACGCGGGGAGCATCCCCTTGCC
>CAYQVA010000052.1:0-4346 GCA_964420815.1 uncultured Anaerolineae bacterium | reverse complement strand
CCCCAGCGAAGGAGAGGGTCTTCAGGACAGTGATGACCAGCGAGCACCTTGCGGGGGCCAGGATCGGCCTCAACGAATATGGTGGGTTAGATATGGTGTTCAGCTTTACCAAGGAGGGGGGCAGGATCTTCGCCGACTTCACCAGTCGAAATGTGAACAAGTATCTGGCCATCGCGATGGACAAGGAGATCATCTCCTGCCCCCGCATCAGCGAGCCCATCCCGGAGGGGGGAGGGGCGCGGATCAGCACCGAGAGGCTCTTCACCCCGGCCGAGGCGCGGAAGGTCTCCATCCAACTGAAGTATGGCGCTTTGCCCCTTCCATTCAAAGTGGTGGAGGAACGCGCCGTTGGCCCAACCCTCGGTCAGGGCTCGATACGAAGGGGCGCCAGGGCTGGACTCATAGGTTTTATAGCCCTCCTCCTCTTCATATTGGGCTGCTATCGTCTGCCTGGCCTCGCCGCCGATCTCGCCCTCTGCATCTACCTCGCTTTGGTCCTGGCCCTTTGCAAGCTGATCCCCATCACCCTGAGCCTTTCCAGCTTGGCCGGCTTCTTCCTCTCCGCGGTGATGGCCCTCAACGCTAATGTCCTTATCTTCGAGCGGGTGAAGGAGGAGCTGCGAATCGGAATAACGCCGGTAATGGCCGTCGAGGTTGGCTTCCGCAGGGCCTGGGCTCCCATCCGTGACTCGAACATCGCCATGTTAATCGCCTCCAGCATCCTCCTTTGGTTCAGCCCTCATCCCGGAGGCAGCATGGTCAGAAGCTTCGCCCTCGCCCTGGCCATTGGCGTCGCGGTCAACATGTTCACCGCAATCGTCGTCACCCGCACCTTCCTGCGCCTCCTCTTCGCCCTGGTCGGCACGACCCTGCAGAAGCGCAGATGGCTGTTGTGGATTTAGCGACGGAGGTAATTTACTCGTGGAGAAGATTTACTTCATCAAAGATGCTTTCCTCCCGAAGCTGGAGGAAACACTCAACGAGGTGCTTCCGGCGACTCGGATCGTCGAGGGAGCCAAGGTCGCCATCAAGATGCACATGGGGGAGCTGGGCAACTTATATTACGTTCGCCCTCCCATAGTCGGAAAGGTGGTGGAGGTTTTGAGGAAGGGGGGCCTCGAGCCCTTCGTCTTCGACACGCCCACCTTGTATAGAGGCGCACGGCATACGCCTGCAGCCTATCTTGAGACAGCCAGGAAGAATGGCTTCACTGAGGAGACCATCGGCTGTCCTATCGTGATCTCCGATGATAGCCAGGTGGTAGATACGCCCTATTCGATAGGCGAGGTGGCTATCCCCAGGGTGCTTACCGATGCAGATGCCATGGTCGTCATCTCCCACTTCAAGGGACATTGCGATGCGGGGTTCGGTGGGGCTATCAAGAATTTGGGGATGGGTTGTGTCAGCAGGGAGACCAAGAGGAAGATGCATACCACCCTATCTCAGCCTGTGGTATCGGATTCGTGCACATTATGTGGGGCATGCGTCGAGAATTGCGCTAATCAGGCCCTGAGCCTCGGAGAGGACAGGGTCGTGCTTGATAGCGGGGCCTGCTATGGTTGCGGGGCGTGTGAGGAGGTCTGCCCGGAGGGAGCCATCAGGCCCAGGGTGAACAACCTGAGGGTGCTTCTTGCCGAGGCTGCCTCCGCCGTGCTGGGGTGTTTCGACAGGGGCTGCCTCCTTTTCGTGAACGTCCTGTTCGATGTGACGGAGTTCTGCGATTGCATGCGTTCTCCCATGGCTAAGGTCGTGGATGACATAGGTATCCTGGTATCCCGCGATCCGCTTGCCATAGACAGGTGTTCCCTGGACATGGTAAATGAGAGAGCAGGCAGGGATGTCTTCCGCGAGCTCCACAGGCTGGACCCTGAGGTGCAGCTCCGCAGGGCATCTGAATTAGGCCTTGGCTCCGTGGAGTATCGGATCGTGGAGAAGTGAAGGAGGCTCCATGTTCGACATCGTTGACAAATGGCGCTGGTGCTTCCTTCTCTCGGCGATCATCATAGTCCTTGGCCTGGTCTCGCTATTGGCCTTCGGGCTGAGGTTGGGCATTGACCTCGCCGGCGGGGCGCTCTTGGAGTTGCAGTTTGAGCAGCCCGTCCAGTCAGCAGGGGTTAGGGAGGTCTTCGTCGCCCATGGGCTGACAGACACCGTGGTGCAGACCACCCTCGATGGTGGGACAGCACTCATCCGCTCCAGGCCACTTGATCCGGCGACCAAGGCCGAGATTGAGGCTGAGCTGGAGGGGAAGTTTGGCCCCCTGACGGAGCTGCGCTCCGAGTCGGTGGGCCCCAGTGTGGGATGGGAGGTGACGCGCGCGGCCTCCATCGGCGTAGTGATCGCCGCCTTGGCCGTATCGGCCTACATCGCCATTGCCTCCCGCAAGGTGCCCAGCTCCCTCCGCTACGGCGTCTGCGCCATCGCAGCGGTGATCCACGATGTCCTGGTGGCGGTCGCTCTCTTCTCCCTCCTCAGGTTAGCCTTTGGCTGGAGGCTGGAAGCCCCCCTCCTTATGGCGCTGCTGACCACCATCGGCTTCTCCGTGCAGGAGACCATCGCCGTCTTCGACAGGATCCGCGAGAACGTCCAGAGGAGGCGGGGAGAGCCCTTCGAGGTCGTAGTCAACCGCAGCCTCCTGGAGAACATGCCCCGCAGCCTAGCTACCCAGGTCGGCGCCATCCTCACCCTCATCGCCATCCTCCTCATGGGCGGGGCGACCGTCAAGCAATTCGTCTCGGTGCTGCTCATCGGGCTTCTGAGCGGCGCCTACTCCTCACTCGATGCCACGTTTTTACTGGCCCTTTGGGAAAAGAGCGGGGCCGGACAGCCCCTCCGTCAACTGTGGCGGCGACCTGGGGAGAAGGGGAGATAGGGTGGCCATCGCCTATGCCTCGGGCAAGATTATCCTCTTCGGCGAGCACTCCGTGGTCTATGGGCGACCTGCTATAGCGGTCCCGGTGACGCAGGTGAAGGCCAGGGCCACGGTCGAGGAAGCTGCCGAGGGCCGGGGCATCACCGTCGTCGCCCACGACCTGGGGCGGACATACCCTCTCGATCAGGCCACGCCCGACGACCCCCTGAGGCAGATCATCGTCAGCACCCTGGAGCGCCTGGGCGTGGGCCTCGGCCATGACCTTATCATCACCATCAGCTCCACCATCCCCATTGCGCGCGGGTTAGGCAGCGGGGCGGCCGTCTCCACAGCCATTGTGCGTGCTTTGATCGAGTATTTCGGCTGCCGCGCGAAGTCTCAGCTAAGCCCTCAAGATATTTCCGCTCTGGTCTACGAGACGGAGAAGATCTATCACGGCACCCCCAGTGGCATTGACAACACCGTTATCGCCTTCGAGAAACCGGTCTACTTCGTCAAGGACAAAACCTGCGAGGTATTCCAGGTAAAGCGCCCCCTCCTCATCGCCATCGGCGACACAGGGGTGCCGAGCCCCACCAAGCTGGCCGTCAGTGACGTGCGAGGGGCCTGGGAGAGGGAGCCCTCAAGATACAACCGGCTATTCGACCAGATGGGGGAGGTCGCCGTCCGGGCACGTCAAGCCATCGAGAGGGGCGGGATCGAGGAGATAGGCCATCTGATGGACGAAAATCAGCGTCTGCTGCGAGAGATCGGCGTCTCCTCTCCCGAATTGGAGCGCTTGATTGGGGCTGCACGCAAGGCTGGCGCCCTAGGGGCGAAGCTCTCCGGCGCCGGGCGCGGGGGGAATATGATCGCCTTAGTGAGCGAGGAGACAAAGGGGCTGGTGGTCAGTGCCTTACGGGAAGCGGGAGCGATGGCCGTGATCGTCACGGAGGTGAAATAGGGGTTAGGGGGTAGGGGAGGAGATAAGTTGAGAATAGTGGTGGCCATCACTGGCGCCTCCGGCGCGGTTATAGGTCAGAAGCTGCTGGAGAACCTGAGGGATCATGAGGTGCACCTGATCGTCTCCAGGGCCGCGAAGAGGATAATCGCCCATGAACTGGGCGAGGGCGCGAGCCTGCCGGCCACGGCCCGCTATGAGGAGGACGAATGGGAGTCGCCTTTGGCGAGCTCGTCCTTTCTGGTGGACGCCATGGTGGTAGTCCCTTGTTCGATGAAGACCCTCTCCGGCATCGCCCACGGCTATGCCGATAATCTCATCCTCCGCGCCGCCGAGAACGCCCTGCGCATGGGCAGGCCCCTGGTCGTCGTCCCCCGCGAGACGCCCCTCTCGTTGGCCGACATAGAAAACATGCGCCGGGTGAAGCTGGCCGGCGCCATCGTCCTGCCACCCAATATGGCTTACTACTACCAGCCGCGGACGGTGGACGAGGTGACCGACTTCTTCGTGGGGAAGATTTTGGACGTGCTGGGG
>CAYQVA010000051.1:0-9359 GCA_964420815.1 uncultured Anaerolineae bacterium | reverse complement strand
CACCAATACGGGGGAGAGGGACGAAGATATCGTCCTTTCAATCTCGGGCCCGGAGGGCTGGGAGGCGAGATTTGAAAAAGCCTGGAAGTATGAGATCCGAGCCATTCACCTTGATTCCGAAAAGGGCAGTAACTCTTTGACTTTAAAATTCAAGGCCAAGCCACCGGCAGAGGCAACCGAAGGCGACTATGAGTTTACTCTGCAAGGGACCACTAAGGATGGGAAGGTCTCAAAATCGCTGGAAATCGTAATCACCTTGAAAGCTGGAGAGGTTGCGCCTGCGCCGGAAACAGAGAAAATAAAGCTCATAACACGCTACCCATCCCTGAAGCAGCCTGCCGGCGAAAACTTCGAATTCGAGATCGAGTTGAAAAATGAGGTGAACGAAGATCGGGTCTTCGACCTGGCGGCTGAGATCCCTTACGGATGGGGGGCTTATTGCACCCCAAGATATGAGAAGGGGAAGAGGATTTCGGCCATAAAGGTGAATGCCAAAAGCACAGAGCGGCTTTCATTTGTCCTCATTCCCCCTCTCGACGTTCCAGAAGGGGAATATAAGGCAACCTTCAGCGCTCGAGTGGGCGAAGATGTGGGAACCATCGAGCTTGAGGCTGTGGTCACCGGCACCTACAAATTGAGGATGGGGACCGAGGCCGAGGTTCTAGGTGAAGGTGAGACGCGGAACGTCAAGGCCTTGGCCGGGCAGGAAAAGCGCTTCATTATCTACATGTGGAACGAAGGCTCAGCCCCCATCTCGGATATCGATTTCTTCTCCAGCAAGCCTAAGGACTGGGAGGTCTCCTTTAAGCCGGAGAAGATCCCCTCCCTCCCTCCGCTAACTGAGGAGTTGAAGCCAGAAAAGGTAGAGGTGACCATCAAGCCGAAACCAAAGGCCATACCTGGTGATTATATGGTCACCCTTACCGCCTCTGGGAAGGAAGCTCGGGAGCAAATGGAGCTTCGGGTGACCGTAGGCACTCCCATGACCTGGGGCTGGATCGGAATCGCCATAGTTGTGGTGGTGATAGGTTCTCTACTGGGCCTCTTTGCGCGGTTGGGGAGGAGATGAGATGGACCTGGTGGTGGAGACGAAGGACCTGTGCAAATATTATGATGACGTCAAAGCGGTGGAGAATTTGAACCTCCGGATACGGCGGGGGGAAATTTACGGCTTCCTTGGGCCTAACGGCGCAGGGAAAACCACCACTATCTTGATGCTTCTAGGGCTTACCGAACCCACCTCGGGGGAAGTTCGGGTGTGCGGATACAACTCCACTAGAAAGCCACTAGAGGTCAAACGGATAACTGGATATCTTCCCGAAAACGTGGGTTTCTACGAAGACCTGACCGCTCGGGAGAACCTGAGGTACATCGCTCGACTAAATGGGATACCTGATAGAGAGTCGGCTAAGAAGATCGATGAGGCCCTGGATAGGGTTGGACTTCTGGAGGTGGCCGATTGGGAGGTGGGGAAATTCTCCCGGGGGATGAAACAGCGCCTGGGGATAGCCGATGTGCTGATTAAGGACCCGCTTTTCGCCATCTTGGATGAGCCGACGGCAGGGATAGATCCTGAAGGCGCTAATCAGATCCTGGACCTTATAACGGAGATGAGCCAGGAACGTGATATAACCATCCTTTTGGCCTCCCATCTCCTCCACCAGGTCCAGAGGATTTGCGACCGGGTAGGCATAATAAGTAAGGGCAAGCTCGTGGCCGAGGGGACACTGGATGAGCTAGGGGCCGAGATGATAGGCAAAGGCGAATCCACAATCAAGGTGCAGGTTTCAGAGTTAACCCCCAACCTCCTCCAGGCTCTTAAGCGGATCGAGGGGGTGCGCGAGGTCGAATCGTCGGGCAATACCTTGCGCATCAAGTGCGCTGGGGATTTGAGGGCGGAGGTCTCCTGCGCGATAATGGAGGCTGGAGGAACCATCCTCGAATTGAGGGGTGAACCTCACACGCTGGAGGAAATCTACCTGAGATACTTCCGGGAGGGTGATTTAGATGCACGGGCTTAGGGTCGTCTTTTGGAAGGAGCTGGCGGATCACTTCGGAAGCCGCAGGTTTATGATCCTGTTCCTTCTGATTTGCTTCATCGGGATGGCTGCCATTTACATCGCCGCGCAAACCATAGGAGAGGAATTGGCCAGAGCCCCTACGGAGTTCGTTTTCCTCAGGCTTTTCACCTCTCAAGGCGGGGCCCTTCCCTCATTCCTCTCCTTCCTTAGCTTCTTCGGCCCCCTTATAGGGATCATCCTGGGGTTCGATGCCGTGAACAGCGAATATGCCCGGGGCACGATCAGCCGGGTCCTGGCCCAACCCCTCTTCCGGGATTCGTGGATTAATGGCAAGTTCCTCGCTGGCCTGGCGACTGTGGCCGTAATGCTGATGAGCATAATCCTGATCATCCTCGGGCTGGGGATCCGCATGCTCGGCTTCGGACCCGCCGAGGAGGAGATCTGGAGGATCGGGGCGTTCTGGGGGATAAGCACGATCTATGTGGGCTTCTGGCTGAGTTTAGGCATCCTCTTCTCGGTTTTATTCAGGCGGACAACTAGCTCCGCACTGGCCTCCATAGCGGCGTGGATCTTCTTCACCTTCTTCATCTACATGCTCGCCGGGCTCATCGCCGATCAAATCTCCCCGCTTGGTCCGGAATCGGGTCCGGAGATTTGGTCGAGGCATGAACGCATAAAGGACACGGTCATGCGAATCTCCCCTGCGACCCTCTTTGAAGAGGCTACCACAGCCACCCTCGTCCCCACTTTTAGGGGGTTAAGCTTAATGGCCCTGCTATCCAAAGGTGAGATCCCCACCAATCCGCTTCCCCTGGGTCAGAGCTTGCTGATCATATGGCCGCAGTTGGTGAGCCTGATAGCGCTGACAGCCATCTGCTTTGCTATCTCATATGTCATTTTCATGAAGCAAGAGATAAGACCCTAAGCTACAAGCCAGCCTCCGTTCACCAGGCCCTACCCTATCACAGTGGGCAGCCTTTTTTAAAACAAAAAACGGAGCTACGATTCTGCAGCTCCGCTTTTGCGCCTCTAGGCGCCTCAAATTCATCTCTATCCCTTGGCGGCCGCCTTTTTCCTCTCCTCCTCGGCCAGCACCCTCCTCAGGATCTTGCCCACCATGGTCTTGGGCAGCTCCTTGCGGAACTCCACATACTTGGGGATCTTGTACTTGGCCAGGTTCTCCTTGCAGTAGGCGATTATCTCCTCCTCGGTGGCCGTCTCCCCCTCCTTGAGGACAATGAACACCTTGGGCACCTCCCCCTTGTATTCGTCAGGGACGCCCACCGCAGCCGCCTCCTTGACCTTAGGATGGGCGTAGAGCACCTCCTCGATCTCGCGGGGGTAGACGTTGTAGCCGCCGGAGAGGATCATCTCCTTCTTACGGTCAACGATGTAGAAGTAGCCATCTTCGTCCATCTTGGCGATGTCGCCAGTGAGCAGCCAGCCATCTGGCTTCAGGACGAGCTCCGTCTCCTCGGGCATGTTCCAGTAGCCCTTCATCACCTGCGGCCCCCTGACGGCCAGCTCGCCGATCTCGCCGATGGGCAGTTCCTTCTCCCCCGTATCCAAATCCACGATCTTGGCCTCGGTGTCGGGGAACGGAAGGCCGATGCAGGGCTTGCGCAGGCCGTAGATGGGGTTGCAGTGGGTCACCGGGGATGCCTCGGTGAGGCCGTAGCCCTCCACCAGCTTCCCGCCGGTCAGTGCCTCGAACCTCTCCCAGACCTCCTTGGGCAACGGGGCAGCCCCGCTGATGCACGCCCTGACGGAGCTGATGTCGTATTTTTCTACCCCTGGGTAGTTGTTGATAGCTACGTACATGGTGGGCACGCCGGGGAAGAGGGTTGGCTTATACTTCTTGATGCTCTCCAGGACATCCTTGGTCTCGAACCGCGGCAGGAGCACCATCGTCGAGCCGATGTAGATGGCCATGTTCATGCAGACGGTCATGCCGTAGACGTGGAAGAAGGGAAGCACTGAGAGCATAACCTCCTCCCCCTCCTTGGCATCCGAGAGCCAGTGTCTGACCTGGATTGCGTTCACCAGCATGTTCTTGTGTGTGAGCATGCTCCCCTTGGGCACCCCCGTCGTGCCGCCGGTGTACTGGAGGAGAGCCAGGTCCTCAGGCCCGACCTCCACCTCGGGCGCTTTGGCGGGGTACTTGGTCATCAGTTCCTGGAAGAAATAGATGCCCGGCTCCTCGACGATCTCGGGGCGGTGCCCCTCCTTCTTCTCCTTGAAGAGAGTGAAGAGGAGCTTGATGAGGGGCGGGAAGTATTCTTTGATGTTGGTGACGATGAGGTTGCCGATCTTGGTCCTGTCCTTGATCCGTCTGATCATAGGGTAGAACTTGGTCAGGGTGACGATGGTCTCGGCTCCTGAATCGTTGAGCTGGTGCTCTATCTCGCGTTCAACGTAGAGGGGGTTGGTGGGAACGACTACCCCTCCCGCCTTGAGCGTTCCATAGTAGGCGATGACGAACTGGGGGCAGTTGGGGAGGTGGACGGAGACCCGGTCGCCCTTCTTCACCCCTAGGTCGGCCAGGGCGGCGGCGAACCTGTTGGCCAGGTCGTTCAGCTCCCGATAGGTGAGTTTGGCACCCATGAAGATGGTGGCCGTGTTGTCGGGATACTTCCGCGCCGCCTCCTCCAGAGCCCAGTGGAGGGGCTTTTCGGGGTACTCGATGGTGTGCGGGACCTCGGGCTCGTAGTGTTTAAGCCATACCTTTTCCATTTTCGCCTCCTTGCAAAGAAGTTCGAGCAACCATCGCTCATTGATGGCCTGCTCGGATTATTGGGAACTCAGTAAACTCTTTTGGGTAATGGCTCATATCCAATCTTTCCTCATCAGGGAGGGGCCTTATACCCCACTCTTGCATGGTCAGCGCTCCGATTAGAATCTCAATCCTTTTCCCTTCCTCATCCGTCCCTATCTCCTCAAGGACCCTGGCATGTGTCCATACCGGAAGCCCTTCAACGAGGCAAGTTAAATGGCATCCTTGCACCACCTGATATGTCCGCCCTCCGAGAGCAACGGCTTCTGGCCTATCTAATTCGATCGTTGGCAAGAGAGAGGCTACATCTCGGATCACGTAAGTGTTCCTCGCCCCTGTATCGAAGAGCGTCCAATAATTACGTCCGTCTATAACAACATTAGCCCTTACCCGCGCCATAGCGTCCTCACCCCGCCTTACATCCTATGTTTCAACAACCCTCTCCTCGCTGGCCCGGAGTGAGGGGACAGCTCACGGATATTCTATCGCAAAATCGGTTATCTGTCAACGTGTTTTCTTCAGCATCTCCCTCAACTCTCGTGGGAGTGTTCTTACCCGCCCCTCCCCATCCACGCACACGTGCTTCGTCCATCCCCTGGCCAGGGTCTGGCCGTTCTCCACATTGACCACCTCGTAGGCGAAGGTCAAGCCCCGGCTACGGACCTCCTCCACCCAGGTCCTGACTCTCACCAGGTCGCCGTAGCGGGCTGGGGCGATGAAGCGGGCGTGAACCTCGGAGACGGGGAGAAATAGCCCTTGGATCTCATACTCCGTGTAGTCGCCTCCTATCTGCCGCATGTACTCGCCTCGCCCCACCTCAAACCAGACGATGTAGTTGGCATGGTAGACCACGCCCATGGCGTCCGTCTCGGCGTAACGGACGCGGATTTCGGCCTCGACGACGCGCCTTTCGCTCATGCCGCCTCCTCCTGGCGATGTGATCCCTGTCTTCCTCACACCCTACTGACATCCCTCTCCCATCGAAATAATCCTCCCAACCCCGTTGAGACCCTCCCTGGCCGGCGATAACGTCCAGCGACTCGATGAGGTGGGCCAGGGCTCGTGACTCAGGAGGCATCCTCCAGGCACGATCACCAATCGTCCTCCTGGCTGCAGAACGGGCCCCATCTCTTGCAGAGCAATTGGGGCGAAAGCCGAGATGGACCAGCCACCGTGGCAAGCTCATCTCCGCTTCAAGACGCTGAAGTTAACCAATTCGATCCCTAACCCCTCTATCGACTCCTGCACCCGCGGGTCGGTGAGGGCGGCCAGTTCCCGTTCCCTCTCCCTCGCATAACTGCTGGTGCGGAGTAGCTCCTCGTCCGCGTAGCCTGGGTGAGTCATTAGCTCGGTTACGCCCTCCTCCAGCCCGGCCAGGATGCGCAGCAGGTTCTCCACACTCGCTCCATCACCGAAGAACTCGCCAATGAAGCGGTCGGGATGGGGGATGCTCCTGGCCTCCACAAGCTCAATGTCCCGCCAACCCATCTCCAGGAGCGCGTCCGGCGTCATTCCAAACCGCCTGGCTTCCCTCTGAGCCGTGGCTTCGAATCCTCGGCCGAAGGGAAGGCGCATAGGCAGGCTATACTCGTCGGCCAGCTCCACCAGGACGGCGAAGAGGTCGGGGTGGACGTGGAGGAAGTGGTGGCAATCGAGGTGGGTGGGACATCCACCCCGCCTCAGGAAGCGCTCGATCTGGGCGGCCAATTCGGCCCGCAACTGTGTCAGATCGAGGCTCCCCAAACGGGAGGCAAGGGTTCGTTGGTCAAGGAAGCGGCCCCTTTGGTCAACCAGGGTCGAAACCCGCTCCGGTGGGAGGATGGGGCACCCGGCGGTGAAGACAAGGTGGATCCCCACCCCCAACTCCGGGTGTCCCTTTGCCAGGGTGAGGGCCTCGTCGGCGAAGGGCATATTGACCATCAAGGTGGTGCTGGTAACTATCCCTCGCTCATGTGCTTCGACTATACCCCGGTTAACCCCCGGACTGCGGCCGAAGTCATCGGCATTGACGATGAGCCTCTTCATCCAGACCCTATCCTGTTCAATACCTCAGCCAGATCAGTCACCCTGGCGATGGCGAAATCCACACACCCCGCCCCGTCATCGCCGACCAGGACGGTGGTCATCCCCAGCTCCTTCGCTGGCTCCAGATTGCGTGGCCTATCATCGACTATCAGGCATTCGCCGCCAACCGTGTCAAGGGCCTTCAACACTCTAATATATGCCCTCAGGTCCGGCTTGCCGATGTAGTTCAAAGCCCTGATGTCGAATATGCGGTGGAAATAGCCCCTGACCCCAAGGCAATCAAGGATGCGATGGACATACTCCAGCGAGGCGTTGGTGAAGATGTCCTTCTCCAGCTCGATCCCAGCCAGCATCTCCGCCAGGGCAGGATCAGCGGCAATGTACTCCTCGACGGGGATGTCGTGGACGAAGGCCAGGTAATCCTCGGGATCAATCTGATAGTTGACCATCAATCCCCGCATGGTCGTGCCATAGCGCCGGTAATATTCGGCCCGCAGGCCCTCGATCTGTGAGGGGTCTACCCCCAACCTCAGCTCCATATATCTGCTGATCCTCTCGCTAACGGCATCCATCAGCCCCGTCTCCTTAGGGTAGAGGGTCTCATCCATGTCGAAGAGTATGTACCTCATCGCTTCACCCTTTCCTCAACTGTGCTAGCCAGGGCCAGCATCGCTCGCCAAACACGATAGAGGGTGAGCATGTCATCGTGGACGTACTCGATACGCCTGCCGCCCACCAGTTGGCTGTCGGGGATGAGCTCGGCCATGTCGGCGTGGGAGCTTTTGGTAAAGTCAACGGCCAAGGTGATGGGCGATCTCGCCACGAAGGGCTTCCCTCTATTCCTCTGCAAGGCTCTCTGTGCTGCTTCCTCGATGAGCCTGTGGACTACGGAAGGCGGCTGACACTTAACTCCTTAACGGCGACTATCATAAATCTTATCCCTTCATGTTAAGCGGCGAGAACCGCGTCAGAGGGCACTAAGAGAGGACAGATGGGAAGAAAAGAAGCTTGTAATTATGGGCTTAAGCCTGTCCGGGAGAGGCAAAGCGTCCACTACGAAGCGAGAGAGCTTGCTCGGCGGCCATATCATAGCATACCTGTAGCGATTTGGCAAGGGAAAGCAAACGGGCAAACGAGGCAAAGCATCGTTTGCCCGTTTATTGCCCCACTGCCAACAGGCTTATCCCGCTGTGCGGCCACCATCTATGGCCAGGGAAGCACCAGTGACGAAAGATGCATCGTCAGAGGCAAGATATAGTACCGCTTTTGCTACCTCCTCGGGTGTGCAAATACGGCCCAGGGGGTGCTTGGCTTCGAAGGTAGGGCGCAGTTTCTCGACACCCCCCAATTCCTCCATCTCCTGTCTTAACATGGGTGTATCCACACTGCCGGGGCAGATACAATTAACGCGGATGTTTTGACTGGCATGATCCAAGGCCATGGCCTTGGTAAGGAGCACCATCGCCCCCTTAGAGGCACAATAGGCAGCCGCTCCCTTATCCCCTACCAGCCCCAGGACGGAAGCAGTGTTGATGATGACTCTGCCGCCGCTCTTGATCATCCAGGGGATGGCATATTTAGACATCAGGTAAGCACCTTTTACATTGACGGCCATCGTATGGTCCCATTCCTCCTCAGTGGTATCCACGACCGTCTGGCCGGGGTAGATCACGCCGGCGTTATTGAAGAGGATGTCGAGTCGGCCGAAGGCCTCGATTGTGGCCCCCACCGCCTTGCGGCAATCCTCGGCCCTGCGGACGTCGCAGGCGACGAATATGGCCTCTCCGCCAGCCCTTGCGATGGCTTCCACCGTCTCATTGCCGCGCGCTTCATTGCGCGCCGCGATGACAACACGGGCTCCCTCCTCGGCGAAGAGTATGGCCGTTGCGCGACCGATGCCCGAATTGCCCCCGGTTATGAGCGCCACTTTCCCCTTCAACTTCATAGCTCCTCTCCCTGAAGAGGTGGTCAAACTAAACCAAGTTCCCGCAGCTTCTCTCTTGTGGGCTCTCCGCTTTCCACATCCCAGCCTCTCGCTTCATAATATTCTCTCAGCATCCCCTCGTAGTCCTTAATGGCACACCTCTCCTCATCCTTATATTTACCAAACGCTGGCAATTGCCCCATCCTTTCCGGGATGGAGTCGTCAGCACGTGTAAAGCCCTCCCTCACATTGAATAGCCTTTGCAAATTGATCACCCGCTCTCCCACCTTCAATAACCCTGCCCCATCTATATCCCAACCGGTTAAGGCGGAGAGCATTGCAGCGTAGTGGTCCACGGTTAAGCCGCAATACATCATGAACTTACAGGTGCAAAGTATGTCAGGGACTATCACCCCATCCTGTAACACCTTCACTATTTCTCCCTTGCCCTCCTCATCCCACCTGTCTACGGTATTGGGGTCTGGAACACCGTATTTGACCATGCCGAAGTCTATCTTGCCGGAGTCATAAGCCATCCCCTCAACCGGATGAATGTGGCATAGTCCCCTGTTGGCGGTGCCATAGGCGACTGCTAGCGCTTTGCCTGAGCGGGGAT
>CAYQVA010000050.1:4672-9412 GCA_964420815.1 uncultured Anaerolineae bacterium | reverse complement strand
CGTGCCTGTTCAGGCATGGGATAGGGCTCAGCCCTAAATATGTATACAAGGAGGTCTTTTCATGGGATATACGGTTGCTCTGCGGGAAGAAGTCCGCCGGCGCATCGCCGAGATCGGCCAGGCTGACATCCTGGTAGGTATCCCCAGCTATAACAACGCCAAAACCATCGGACATGTGATGAGGACGGCCGCCGAAGGGATGGTCAAATACTTCCCCGATCTAAAGCCGGTGTTGGTAAACTCCGACGGCGGCTCAACCGATGGCACGGTGGAGGTGGCCCGCCAGGCCCCCGTTCCGAAAGGGGTAGAGAAGATCATCACCGAGTATATCGGGCCCTCAGGGAAGGGGAGCGCTTTCCGCACCATCTTCGGGATAGCCCAGGCACTCGGGGTGCGGGCCTGTGTGGTGGTGGACTCCGACCTCAGGAGCATCGAGCCCTGGTGGATCGAGCGGCTGGCCGGCCCCATCATCAGGGGGGACTACGACTACGTGGCCCCTTACTACACCCGCCACAAATACGACGGCACCATCACCAACAACATCGCTTACCCCATGACGCGCTCCCTTTACGGCGTTGATGTCCGCCAGCCCATCGGCGGCGATTTCGGCCTCTCGGCGGAGCTGGCCGAATCCTACCTGGCCAAGGACGTTTGGGACACGGACGTGGCCCGCTTTGGCGTTGACATCTGGATGACCACTACGGCCATCAACGAGGGCTACAGGCTCTGCCAGGCCCAGTTAGGGGTCAAGATTCACGATGTCAAAGACCCCGCCGTAACGCTGGGGCCCATGTTTGTGCAGGTGGTTGGGACGCTCTTCCGGCTGATGGGCCTCTACGAGGACAGCTGGAGGAGGGTGAGAGGAAGCCAGCCCATGCCCTTCTACGGCGAGCCGGTGGAGGCCGAGCCGGAGCCCGTCCGGGTAACGCTTGAGGCCATGATCGACAAAATGCGGGCTGGCATCGGGGAATTTGGGAGCCTCTGGCGGGCGGTCTTGACCCCGGATAATTTCTCACGGGTGGAGAGGATCACTACCCTCGATTACGGGGATTATGCCTTCCCTGCAGAGTTGTGGGCCAAAGTGGTCTTTGACTTTGCTGTCGCTTACAACAAAAGCGGCCTCGTGCCGGAGGAGGTCATAAGGGCCATGACCCCGCTCTACTACGGCCGCACGGCGGGCTTGGTCATAGAGACCCGGGAGATGAGCAATGCCCAAGCGGAAGAGGTGATTAAGGCCCAGGCGCGGATATTCGAGGGGTTAAAGCCCTACCTGATTGAGCGGTGGGCTCATAGTGAGGAGACGTAAGCTGCGTTAAACTTTGGATCCAAACTTGACAAAAAGGGCAAAAGGGAATATAAATTCAGTAGGCTCAATAGACCGTAAGAGCAAGCTGCTGGGCGGCGTCCTCGCCGCCTAACAGGGCGTGGACGCCCCTTTAAAGCGTGCTTGCGGAGTACTGAGGCTCCAAGTGGCGAGGATGCTAAAGCGGCGTTGGCTATAGCCTTACTGCTTACGAGTTGGCGAGAACCGGTAAGGTTACTGCCCTCCTTTTGGAGATGTGAGGGGTTTCGCCCCATACCCTTTGAGAGAGGAGGCAAATAATGGCTAGTGTGACCTATGAGCATGTTACTAAGCGCTTCGGGGATGTGGTGGCGGTCAAGGACCTTAACCTCCACGTGAAGGAGGGGGAATTCCTGGTGTTGCTCGGCCCATCTGGTTGTGGGAAGACTACTACCCTTCGCCTCTTGGCCGGCCTGGAGGAGCCCACTGAAGGCAACATCTACATCGGCGATAGGCTGGTCAACGACATCCCACCCAAGGACCGGGACATTGCCATGGTCTTCCAGTCCTATGCTCTTTATCCCCACATGAGCGTCTACGATAACATGGCCTTCGGACTGAAGCTAAGAAAGGTTCCTAAGGCGGAGATAGACCGCCGGGTCAAGGAGGCGGCTGAGATCCTGGGGATCGAGGAGCTCCTGGATCGCAAGCCCAGGCAGCTCTCGGGCGGTCAGAGGCAGAGGGTTGCGGTGGGCAGGGCCATCGTGCGCGAGCCCAAGGTCTTCCTCATGGATGAGCCCCTCTCGAACTTGGACGCTAAGCTGCGCGTCCACGCTCGGGCCGAGCTGTCTAAGCTCCACCAGAGGCTAGGCACCACTTGGATCTACGTCACCCACGACCAGATGGAGGCCATGACCATGGGCACTCGCATCGCCGTGCAGAAGGACGGAGAGCTTCAGCAGCTGGGCACCCCTCAGGAACTCTACAGCCATCCGGGCAACCTATTCGTGGCCGGCTTCATCGGGAGCCCCTCCATGAACTTCTTCGATGTGATCCTAGTAGAGGAGGATGGGCTGCTCTATGCCGATGGTGGCACCTTCCGGCTTAAGATCCCGGAGGACAAGGCCAGGACACTGGCTCCTTATAAAGGCCAGGAGGTTATCCTGGGCATCAGGCCGGAGGACATCCACGACCCCGATTTCACCCCGCCGGGCATCACGGAGGCTCGGATAAAGGCCGAGGTTGAGGTGACGGAGCCGATGGGCAATGAGGTCTTCCTCTACCTGCTGACGGGAAAGAAGACCTTCATCGCCCGCGTTGACCCGCGCACCAGGGCTAGGGTTGGGGATGAGATGGAGGCGGTAGCCAACATGGACAACATCCACGTCTTCGACCGCCACACGGAGAAGGCAATCCTTTAGTTCCCCTAGGCTTATGTGCCAACTCGGAGTGATTTACTTTCAGTAAAGCATAATAAACGGAGGAATCGGCGCTCTCTAGCGCCGACTCTTTCTACAGAATGATCCACTGAGTTTTAGTAGAGCACGATGACCCGTAGCTGTAGCCGCTTCTAAGGGCAATAACGAATGGTCTTGCCTCCCAGATAGGGAGTGGCCCGGGAGGGCAAAGACGCTATTAGCTTCCAGGCCCGGGCGAGACCATTCGTCAAGGCAGAGCCGTCCGCCGCTACAAATTGATCTACTGACTTCGGATAATTCGAGGCTCACCTAGATAAGGTGAGCCTCTATTTTATGGCAGCCCCAGGCTTCTAACAGCGCTCACAGTAGCCGCGCTCAGGGCTGATCGAGGCGGCGTAGGCACGCACATAATACCTCCTTCGCGAGGAATAACCCTGAATCAGGCTAAGGCGTTGAAAAGCTCTAGGTAATCCCTCAGGTGACGGGTGGTCAGGAAGTTCTCCCGCACATGCTCGCGGCCCTTGGCGCCCATCTCCCGCGAGACCTCTGGATGCTGGAGCAGGTAAAGGGCCTTCTGGGCGCACTCCTCCACGCTGGTGACGAGGAAGCCAGTCTCGCCATCAATGACCTGCAAGGGTATGCCGCCCACCTTGCCCCCCACCACCGGCTTGCCCTTCCATAGGGCCTCGGCGACCACCAAGCCGAATCCCTCGCGGGTGGATTTCTGGACCACCACGTCCGCGGCGGTCTGGAAGGCATTCACCTCTAAGTTGCCCACCCCATGGAAGTTGTGAAGGATGTGGATGTCGGAATCCTCCCCGGCGTGGCGACTGGTCTTGTCCAGATAATACCAGCCCTCGGGATCGTCGGCAGCCATGGAGCCCACCAGGGCCAGTTGTAGCCCCGGTACCTCCTCCCTGACGAGGCGATAGGCGTCAATCACCCCCAAGGGGTCCTTCCATGGGTCGAAGCGGGAGACCTGGAGCATTATGGGTCGCTCGGTATCGAGCCCGAAGCTGGCGACTATACGCCGGCTCTCCTCCAAGCTCAACTCCCTGTTCTTATCCGTCAGAGGGTCAATGGAGGGAGGGATGATGGCTAGCTTATCGAACCTGAGATCGCTCCCCACGTACTGCTCCATGGTGAAGATGGCGGCGTCGTATTCCTCCAGATAGGGCCGCAGGAAGTCCCAGACCGGCCGATGGGGAGTGGAGGTGTCTATGTGGCAGCGCCAGATCCACTTGCCGAAGCGGGGGGCCAGATGGTGCTTGAGAGCGGCGGGTTGGGGGTCGTGGATGACAATGAAGTCGTATTCCCCCTCGAAATCCTCGGCGTTCATCCGGTTGTAGCGGTTGTATATCTCCTTCATCTCCTCCGTCAGGGCCACGTCCATGCCCTGCAAAGCGTTGTGGAAGGACTTGGTCACGTTGAAGAACTCGGTCTCCCCCCTGATCACCCGCCACTCCGCGTCGAGGCCGACGTCGCGCATCAAGGCCACCAGGGTGTAGAGGATCTCGGCCACGCCCCCGCCGTATGCGGTGGCGTTGACGTGCAGGACCCGCCCCCCCTTCAGCCTATCGGCCAACCGCTTGATCTCCTCCACCTTCTCGTCGCCAACGATGGGGCGGTAAGCATCTAAGGATCTCTCCCTCAGTTCAACCTTCTTTAACACAGGCAAACCTCCTCTCCGCATTAAGTCAAATGACGAACTGGCCCCGAGGGGCTTGTTATTCCCAAGCTACGCTCAGGGCGATGTCTTCAGCGTCCTCCACCGCGACGATCACCGTCTCATACGGCCAGCTCTGTCGGCGATGGTCGCAGGGGGCTCCGTTCAAGGTCACCCTCACCCCCTCATCGGGGAAGTAATCCCGCACCCGCACCTCCAGGTTAGGGATCGCGTTCTCGGTGGTGACGGTTATCTTCACGTGGCGCAGGTCAGGCGCGCTGGAGAAGGAAAGCCGCACCTCATCTGCCAGGTAGCGCCGGAAGCGGGCAGCGAATTCCTGGCCAGCCAGGGTGGGGCAGAGCAGTGGTTCGAGG
>CAYQVA010000050.1:0-4662 GCA_964420815.1 uncultured Anaerolineae bacterium | reverse complement strand
TTCGAGGATCACCCGCTGCCGTTCCAGGTCGCTATCGAGCCCGCCGATGGCTTTGCCCAGGAGTGCCGAGTAGACGCCGTTAGTCCAGCCGAACCCCTGTTGCTTGGGGTACTGGCTGGTCACAGCGATGTTGCGCTCGACCACATTGTACTTCTCCCACATCGCCCCCGTCTGGGCCCAGACCTCCGCGCACATGGTCAGCCATTTGATGGCCAATCGAGCGGCGTCCTCAAAGTAGCCATAGCGCTTGAGGCCGCTTATGGCCACCCAGTGCAAAGGTGCCCAGCCGTTGGGGTAGTCCCATTGGAATGGCCCAACGAATTCGGGGCCATCTTCCGAGACCTCATGAGGCACGGGGTAGCTCCTAACGGTGCAGGCCAAGCCGCCAGGGTGCTCAAAGAGGTCTAGCTTGCTTACCACCCCGGCCGCCTCCTCGGGCGTGGCCAGGCCTACGAACAGGGGGTGAAAAGTGGCCAGCGAGGGCCTGTCGTCCATCAAGCGACCCTCGATGAAATCGTAGTCGAAGAAGAGCCCCTGCTCAGGGTCATAAAGGTAATGGAGTATGCGCTCTCGACGCTCCTCGGCCTTGGCCAGCCAGCGACCCGCCTCATCCTCTTGGCCCAGCAGCCGCGCGAAGGTGACGAAATCGCGCTCGTATTGATAGAGGTTGCAGTTGAGGTCTACCGCCGCCAGGTAGCGACATCGTCCACCCCAGCGGGAGCTGAAGTCCCAGCCCGACTCGAATTGGGCTCGCTTCTCGTCGTTGGGCGCCCCCTGATCGCTATAACGGCTGAGCCCGATGGACGTGTTGTGGCTGCCGACCCACACCCGCTCGTACTCGGCTTTGGCCAGGGCGAATGCCTCCTCCAGCCACCCCAGGTCCAGATGGGCTTTCAAGACCTCCTTGATCATCGAGGTCAGGTAAGGCGGCTGCGAGCGGGTGAGAGAGGGATGGGAGTAGTTGAGGACGAGACCGAACTTTCGCATCTCGTAGAGGAAGTCCTCGACCATGCTTCGGATTAAATCCCTTTGCCCATCCACAGCCAATCCCATGATGGTGAAATAGCTGTCCCAGTAGAAGAGGTAGGGGAAGAGGTCTGTGCTGGGGGTCACGTAGGGGTGAGGCAACACAACGCGCCCTTCATCCTGAGGATCGTCGGCGCGCGTCAGCTCGGGCCACATCCCGGCGACGTAACGGTGAGCAGCCACGACTTGGTCGTCAATGGCCTTGAGGAACTCAGTCATACCTTTATCCCTTCAACGACCCCGCCAGGATGCCGCGCACGAAGTAGCGTTGCAGCGAGAAGAAGATTACCAGGGGCAGCGCCATTGAGACGAAGGCCGCCGCGGTGAGCAGGTGCCAGTTCTGGCCCAGGGAGTTCACCAGGCTTGAGAGCTTGAGCGTCAACGGCGCCACCCTCTCCGTTCCCCCCAGGTAGATTAGCGCCACCAAGAGGTCGTTCCAGACCCACAGGAACTGGAAGATGGCCAATGAGGCCAGGGCGGGGACGGAGAGGGGCAGGGCCAGGCGGAAGAAGGCGGTGAGGTGGGATGCGCCGTCCAGGAAGGCCGACTCGAAGAGGTCCCTGGGCAGGGAGCCGAAGAAGTTACGCAAGAGATAGATGGCAAAGGGCAGGCCGTAGCCGGTATGGGCCAGCCAGAGGCCGAAGAAGGTGCCCGCCAGGCCGAGTCGGTTGTAGACCCGCAGGACGGGGATGAGGGTCATCTGGAGGGGGACCACCAGGAGGCCCACCACGATGGCGAAGAGGGTTCGTCGGCCGGGGAACTCCATCCAGGCGAAGGCATAAGCGGCGAAGGCGGCTATAGTGATGGGGATGATGGTGGAAGGGATGGTTATGAACAGGCTATTGAGGAAGGCCCTCCCCATGCTCCGAGCAGTGAGGACATGAATGTAGTTCTCCAGCGTATATTGCGTGAGGTCAAAGGGGTTCCGAAATACGGTCCACCAGCCGGAGGCGAGGACGTCGTTCCTCGTCCGGAAGGAGCTGACCAGCAACCCGACGGAGGGCATCAGCCAGAGCAAGCAGATGCCGATGATGACTATGTGCAGTGGCAGGTGGGAAAGCGCCCTAGTTATCCTCTCCCTCATCGCATGGCCTCCTGTTCCTGGAAGCGACGGATGTTTGCCAGCATGATGGGGATGATGGCCAGAAGCAGGATGACGGCGATTGAGCTGGCACGGCCGAAGTTGCGGAAGTGGAACATCTCCTTATACATCCTGTTGGCGATGACCTCGGTGCCCAGGTCGCCGTTGGTCATGACGTAGACGATGTCGAAGACCTTGAGCACGTTGATCAGCATGGTGGTGGTCACGACGGCGATGGTCGGCTTCATCAGGGGCAGGGTGACGCGCCAGAAAATCTGCCACTCGCTGGCCCCATCCACACGCGCCGCCTCGACGAGTTCCCTGGGGATGCCTTTATAGGCCGCCGACAGGATTACCATGCAGAAGCCGGTCCATATCCAGACCCCGACGACGATGAGGGCGAGGTTGTTCGTCGCCCTGTTGACCAGCCAGCCAATGGGTTGGGCATGGAGGAAGCCGGTCCAAAGGGCATTCAGCAGGCCTATCTGGGCCGCACCCGCGGGCCTGAAGGCGTAGACGAACTTCCAGATCACCCCGGCCCCAACAAAGGAGATGGCCATGGGCAGGAAGATGACTGACTTGGCCACCGCCTCGTAGCGGACGCGATCCAGGAGCACGGCGAGGGCTAACCCCAGCGACACGGTAAGGGCCGTGAATAAGACCAGCCAGAGGAGGTTGTTCCTGAAGGCAATGAGCATATCCTCCGATGTCAGGGCCCAGATGTAGTTATGCAAGCCCACGAAATTCTCCGAGCGCTTATCGAAGAAGCTGAGGTATAGGGTGTTGAGGGTGGGATAGACCAGATAGGCGATCAGGATGAACAGTGCCGGCGCCATGAAAAGCCAGGGCATCAAGCTCTTCTTCCTCATCTCTCCCCCTATGGGCAAAGTTGAGGCAACCCGCCGCGAGCGACGGGTTGCCTCAACATCGGCTACGTGGACGGCTACTTGTAGGCCTCGACCGCGCTGGCCTCGATAGCCGCCAGGACGGTATCCAGGTCCACGCCGCTGACGTAATCCAGGGTTCCCTTCCAGAAGGACCCGGAGCCAACGGCGGCTGGCATCAGGTCGGAGGCATCGAAGCGGAAGACCTCGGCCTCGACCACCATCTTGGCCATCTTCCTGGTGAGGTCATCGGGGTAGACGTCCAGGCTCACCCGCTTATTGGGCGAGAGGAAGCCGCCCTTGGCAGCCCAGATCTCCTGCGGCTCAGGCGTGGCCAGATACTGCATGAAGGCCCTGGCCTGTGGCGTGTCGTTAAACATGACGATGAGGTCAGCTCCGCCTAACACCGGGGTGCCGTAGGCGGGATCAATGGGCGGGAAGGGGAAGAAGTCGTAGTCTTCCCCGGCCACCACGCCCTCCGGGAAGAAGCCGGTGATGAAGCTGGCCTGGCGGTGGAGGTAGCAGCCGGGCGGCTCGTCGAACATCGGAGCGGGCGAGTCGCCGAAGTTGGTGGCCAGCACACCGGTCGTCCCGCCGTAGACGCACTCCTCGCAGCGGGCGATCTCGCCGAAGAGCTCCCACGCCCTCTTGATCGCCGGGTCGGTCCAGGGGATCTCGTGGTTGACCCATTTGTCGTAGACCTCGGGCCCTGCGGTGCGGAGCATGATGTCCTCGATCCAGTCGGTCGCTGGCCAGCCGCTGGCGGCACCGCTCTCCAGGCCGATGCACCAGGGCACGTTGCCATCGGCCACCATCTTCTTGGTGAGGGCGATCAGCTCGTCCCAGGTGGTGGGCACCTCATAGCCCGCTGCCGCGAAGGCCTTGGGGTTATACCAAACCAGGCTCTTGTTGGCCACCTTGTAGAAGACGCCGTAGAGGGTGCCCTCGTAGCTGGCCAGGTCGAGCCAGGATTTGGCATAGTCCTTCTTGAGCTGCTCCACGTCCATGAAGGTGCTGATGTCCACCAGCTTGCCGGCCGCGGCCAGCTCATACATCTGGCCGGGGTTAGGGAGGATGGCGATATCGGGCGGGTTGCCGGCCTCCACACGGGTGGTGAGCACCGCAGGCAGGTCGCGGGTGCCCTCGAACTGCATCGTGATTCCAGTCCTCGCGGTGAAGGGGGCCACCGCCTCCTCGAAGGCAGCTAGCTCATCGCCGGCCCAAACGCCGAGGACGGTCACCGCGCCCGCAATGCGGGCCTTTAAGAACTCGGCAGCTTCCTCAGGGCTGGGGATGAGGAACTTCCATCCGGGGTGGATCAGGCCGGGGTCAGCGATGGTGGCGAAGGTCGGGTCCTCCTGGGCCTTCTTGTTTGTAGCGAAGACGATAGCCCAGTAAGCTGGCCCACTGCCCAGGTACTTCTCCGCCAGGTCCCAGAGGGTGTCGCCCTTCTTGACCGTGTAGACCACCTCCTGCCCCAGCGGTGCGGCGTTGGCCGCCATAGGGAGCAGCATGGCGAGCACAAGGGCTAGGCTTATAACTCTCTTAAACACCTGTAACCTCCTTGTTATTTGGGATCACTTTGAAGAGGTCTCCATACTTTCGCGATAGACATCCCTCCTTGTATACATATTTAGGGCTGAGCCCTATCCCATGCCTGAACAGGCACGG
>CAYQVA010000049.1:0-9456 GCA_964420815.1 uncultured Anaerolineae bacterium | reverse complement strand
TGCCTGAGGACAACTTGCTGAGCACCATCAAGAAGCGGCGCAGCATCCGCAGGTATACCGACCAGCCGATGACGGACGAGCAGATACGCCAGCTCCTCGAGGCGGCCATGGCCGCACCATCGGCTGACAACATTCAACCCTGGGAGTTCGTGGTGGTCAGAGACCCTGTGCTCAAGAGGGAGCTGGCTCGCACCCATCCCTGGAGCGACATGGCCGCCGACGCGGCGGTGGTCTTCGTGGTGTGCGCCAACGAGCGCGCCTCCCACCACTGGGTCGAAGACGCCAGCGCGGCCACGGAGAACCTGCTCCTGGCGGCGACGGCCCTGGGCCTGGGCGCCGTCTGGGTGGCCGTTTACCCCGACGCCAGCCGCGAGGACTACGTGCGCCGGGTTCTGGACATCCCGGAGGGGATGCGCGTTCTCTGCCTGGTGCCCCTCGGCCACCCCGCCGAGACTAAGCCGCCCGGAACCAAGTACAGAGAGAGCAAGGTTCACTACGAGAAGTGGTGAGGAGAGAGGACATGGAGATAGATTGGGAAGCCGTTAAGCAGGAGGTGGTCGGGTACCTCCAGGACCTGGTGCGCTTCGATACCACTAACCCGCCGGGCAACGAGACGCCGGCGGCCGAATACCTCGCCGAGGTCCTGAGAAGGGAGGGGATTGAGCCCATTGTCCTGGAGTCGGCCCCTGGGCGAGGCAACGTGGTGGCGCGTCTCAAGGGCACGGGCGAAAAGGGCCCCTTGCTCCTCCTCTCACACCTGGACGTGGTTCCGGCGGAGCGGGAAAAATGGGAGCACGACCCCTTCGGCGGGGAGGTCATCGAGGGCTACGTCTGGGGCCGGGGGACGGTGGATACCAAACAACTGACCGCCATGGAGCTGATGGTGCTCCTTCTCCTCAAGCGGCAGGGCATCCGCCCCAAGCGCGACATCATCCTGGCCGCCACCGCCGACGAGGAGATGGGCGGCAAAATGGGCCTGGGCTGGCTGCTGGAGAACCACCCCGACCTCATTGACTGCGAATACGCCATCAACGAGGGCGGAGGGTTCGGCATCCAATTGGGCAAGAGGCGCTACTATCTCTGCCAGACGGCGGAAAAGGGCGTCTGCTGGCTGAGGCTGCGAGCCAAGGGCAAGCCCGGCCATGCCTCCGTCCCCAAGGGCGAGAACGCCGTCGTCTACCTATCGGAGGCCCTGGTCCGCCTGAGCAAGGCCAGGCTCCCCCAACACCGCACCGCCACCGTTGAGGCCTTCATCAGGGGTCTGGCTAAGGGGCAAGGGTTCCCCGCCTCCCTGCTCTTTCCGCTGCTCCTTAACCCCTTTCTCGAGCCATTCATCCTCCGTTGCCTCCCAAAGGAAGGGCTGATCGTCCCTTTGATGCGGGCCATACTCCACAACACCGCCTCCCCAACGGTGCTGCGGGCCGGGGAGAAGACCAACGTCATCCCCTCTACGGCCGAGGCCAAGGTAGATTGCCGCCTGTTGCCAGGCCAAACCCCGGAGAGCCTCTTGGCTGAATTGAAGCCCATCCTCGGAGAAAAGATCGAGGTCGAGGTCATCGCGACCTCCACGCCATACGAGACGGACTATCGCACCGACCTCTACGAGCTTTTCGGGGAGGTGCTGGCCGAGCGCGATGCGGGGAGTGCCACCGTGCCCTTCATGATCCCTGGCTCCAGCGATGGCCGATACCTCGCCGCGCGGGGGGTGAAGGTCTATGGCTTCTCGCCCATGAAACAGGAGCCTGACCTACCCCTCCTTGAGCTGGCCCATGGGCATAACGAGCGCCTCTCGGTGGAGAACCTGGTCTTCGGCACCGAGGTGCTCTATGAGGTAGTGCGGCGATTCTGCTGTTAAATCTCAGTGGTAAAAAGGAGGTGGGGGGACGGGGAAAATAAATCTGCTTCCAGAGCGCAATGGATGCTGGGGGAGGTTCAAATGGATCCCAAAGAGACGGCTGTGGTGCTCATCGAGTTCTAGAACGAGTTCTGCTTGGGCGAGCAAGGAAGTCAAAGAAGCGGCCAGGCGGGGGAACCCTCGCCGGGCCGCAGAAGGGAAATGGGAAATGAATGAAAAACAGGATAAGCTGGTTGACCAGCTATGGCAGACGGCGTGCGACCTGCTCGACGCCATAGAGGGAGCCGACGAAGCCGCAGCACGGGCACAACTCGTGCCAGACAGCAAGGCCGATTTGCTGTGCCGTCTCTTCGGCCTGGCCCCCTTGTTGATCCTGAGTTACTGCCACCGCGAAGGGGGAGGCTATTTCCCCACCTTCTATCAGGAGAAGCCCAAGGGCCGCATCCTATTCGAGTTGGCGCGTTGCTCCGATGCGGAGCATCCGCGGGAGACCGTCGAGGCCTCCTTCTGCCTCCTCATGCGCCCCTACCGCCAGCGCTGGCGGGTGGAAGACATCCGTCCCTTCTCAGCAGATGAGGACTACACTCCGAATCGGTTGATAGAGATGGTGGAAAGGAGAGAGGGCGATCCCTTGGTGCTGGGGTTAGTAACCGGCGCCCTACAGCCCGAATTGCTGGAGGGGGAGGGGCTGGACGAGGTGGAGGAGCTAGTTCTGGAGGGCATGGCGGAGGGTGGCTTCAGCGCCTTGGAGCAGGTCAACGCCCTGCGCCTCTGGCGGGACTTCAAGCGCAAGAGGGAGGTCTATGGCCGTAAGATGGAGGCCTGGGCTGCAGCGCTGGAATACATCATCGGCGTGTTGAACATGCGCGACGTCTCGCAGAGATCCAGCGGCGAGGTCTATGGCGTCTCCACTAGCACCGTAGCCGACAGGCAGAAGGCCATCGTTGATGCCCTGCGTATCCACCAGTTCGACGAGCGCTATACCCTCTTTGACAGCCCCTTTTCAGAGCTGACAGAGCTGCTGCGGGCGAGCGGATTGAAGGTCCCCAGGATACCCTTCGGCGCTGGACGGGGCAAAAGCTACTTCGGTTGAGGTAATGGGCTCAACCATGTCGGATAAGGCGAAGATAGTGGTCAAGGGCCTGAACTTCTATTACGGCGACAAACAGGCCCTCAAGGACATCAACCTCCAGATAGCGGAGAGGGAGATCTTCGCCATCTTCGGGCCCGCCCACGGCGGCAAGACGACCTTCCTTAGGACCCTCAATCGCCTCAACGACCTGATCTATGGGGCACGCCTCACGGGCCAGGTCCTGCTCGACGGCCAGGACATCTACGCCCCCGAGGTGGACGTGGCTCAACTGCGGAGGAGAGTGGGCATGGTCTTCGCCCTGCCCATCCCCCTGCCCATGTCCGTCTACGAGAACGTGGCCTACGGCCCGCGCCTTAACGGGATAAAGGACAGGAAGAGGCTTGATGAGATCGTCGAGAGGGCTTTGCGGGCGGCCGTCCTGTGGGATGAGGTGAAGGATAGGTTATCCTCCTCGGCCCTTAGCCTCTCGGGAGGGCAGCAGCAGAGGCTCTGCATCGCCCGGGTGCTGGCCCTGGGGCCAGAGGTGATCCTCCTCGACGAGCCCGCTTCAGGCTTGGACCCCGTCTCTACCCTGAAGATAGAGAACTCACTACAACAGCTAAAGGAGAACTACACCATCGTCATCGCTCCCCATAACGTCCAGCAGGCGGCCAGGATAGCCGACTATGCCGCCTTCTTCCTCATGGGGGAGCTGATCGAGCAGGGCCCCGCCGATCAAATCTTCACCCGCCCCAGGGACAAACGCACCGAGGACTACATCACCGGCCGCTTCGGATAATCCTTGCCACGATCCCCAGGATCGCTTCCTCCATCCTGGCCTGATAGCGGCGGAAGAGGATGGTAACGACCAGCAGGAGGGCGATGAAAAGGGCCCAACCCTCAGTAGTCAGGCGGAAGACGTTGGCCCCCATGAGGCTGCTAACCGCAATGCCCGGGAGGCGCCCCAGGGCGGCCACCAGGATTAGGGAGGGGATGGGCAAGGGGGTCAGGCCAGCCACGAAGCAGGCGATGTCGTTGGGCAGGAAGGGGAAGAGGAAGAAGAGGAGAAGGAAGAAGAGCCCCCCGCGGCGTGCATAGGTGTCGAAACGCTCCAATCGCTCCCGGCTCACCAGCCGCTCGACCAGCGGGCGGCCGAAGGCCTTGGCCAGCCAGAAAGCGATGGCCGAGCCCAGGACCACCCCCACCCAGCTGTAGAGAGTGCCCATCGCCGCCCCGAAGAGGTAGCCGCTGGCCAAGCCGACCACCTGTCCGGGGACGGGGGCCAGGATGACCTGGGCCACCTGCAACAGCACGATGGCGAGGGGACCAAGCGCCCCCCACCTCCGGACGAAGGCCTTCACCCCGGCTGGATCACCGAAGAACGAGGCGATGGGCTCCCTCCAAGCGACGATGGCCGCGATTGAAAGGAGCAGACCCGCACCGCCTACGAGAACCTTCCACGCCCGATACCGTCCCTTAGGGGCCTCCACTCCTCCTCCGTAGAATCGAGGACTTCGCCACCCATTGCTTCCTATCACAGATTTTATCATAGAAACGGCAGCATTCCAAGGGGATTGGGTTTTGGCATAGTTCACCAAAAGCCCAAGTATCTCTTTCCGGCTCCTTAGGCTTTGCCTCGAGGCTTGTGAGAAGGCCAACCATGTGATAGAATATGATCGCAGCGGGATGATAAGAGATTCCCAAGGAGGGGCAAAATGCAAACCGAGATCCAATATCGTCCGTCTTACTCGCTGGCCGTGGTCAAGCTCGACCCGAGGGAGACCATCCGCGTCGAGGCTGGGGCCATGGTCGGCATGTCTCCGGGGATAACCCTGGAGACGAAGGCAGCCGGGGGGCTCCTCGCCTCCCTCAAGCGCTCCATGCTGGGAGGGGAGAGCTTTTTCATGAACCTCTACCGCGCCCCGGCCCAGGGCGGGGAGATCACCTTGGCGCCAGTCCTGCCCGGCGACATGGTGGTGCGCGAGCTGAAGGGAGAGACCTTGCTCGTCCAATCGGGCTCTTATGTGGCCTCGTCGGAGGGGATAGAGATAGACACCAAATGGACCGGGGCTAAGACCTTCTTTGCCAGGGAGGGGCTGGTCATGCTCAAGGCCTCGGGCACCGGCACCCTGATCCTCTCCAGCTACGGTGCCATCCACGAGAAGGAATTGGGGCCGGGGGAAACCTACACGGTGGACACCGGGCACCTGGTGGCCTTCAGCGAGGGAATGGGCTTCAACGTGAGGATGGTGGGGGGCATCAAGTCCACCCTCTTCAGCGGGGAGGGGCTGGTGGTGGACCTGACCGGGCCGGGCAAGGTCCTGATGCAGACCCGTAGCGAGGATGCCTTCCTGACCTGGCTTATCCCCAAGCTTCCCAAGGAGAGGCGAAGCAGGTAGACTCTCTGTGGCCTAAGCGACGTGCAAGTCCATAGCAGCCCCAACCGAGCGGTTCTCGCTTGGTTGGGGCACCTTTACTTTTCATCCCCTTCCTCCGACCGTTCATCCCCCACTTCCGACGGCTGAGGCAAAAATCGTTGACTTTTGATGCTTACATTGCTATCATAGAACTAGCAGTTTTAAGAGGGAGGAAGAGATGGCACTGATCGAGGTCGAAAACCTGACGAAAACCTACGGCGATATCCGGGCTGTGGATAGCATCAGCTTCCAGGTCTATGAGGGAGAGATCTTCGGGATGCTTGGCCCCAATGGGGCGGGGAAGACCACCACCGTGGAGTGCATCGAGGGGCTGCGGGTCCCCGACCGGGGCCAGATCCGCGTCTTCGGCTTGCCCGTCGGCACCCAGACCGAGGCCATCAAGACCCGCATCGGGGTGCAGCTCCAGACCACCGCCCTCTACCCCCGCCTCACTGCGCGGGAGACGTTGGAGCTTTTCGCCAGCTTCTACCCTCGCCACCGCCCCGTGGACGAGCTCATCGAGATGGTGAGCCTGAAAGATAGGGAGAGGGCATTGGTCAAGGACCTCTCCGGCGGACAACAGCAGCGCCTCTCCCTGGCCCTGGCGCTGGTCAACGACCCCGAGCTCCTTTTCTTGGACGAGCCGACCCTGGGGCTCGACCCCCAGGCGCGCCGCAACGCCTGGGACATCATCACCGCCATGCGCGAGGAGGGGAAGACAGTCTTCCTCACCACCCACTACATGGAGGAGGCCGAACGCCTCTGCGACCGGGTGGCCATCATTGACTACGGCCACATCATCGCCCTCGACAGCCCCGCGGCCCTCATCGAGCAACACTTCCAGGAGCGGGCGGTGGTCTTCGAGGCGGAGGAGGTGGACGAGGAGGCCCTGAGGAAGCTCCCCGGCGTCACCCACGTCCGCTGCGATGGGCCGGAGGTGACGCTTTACACCACCGATGCCCCCGCCACCCTGGCCGCCCTGGTGAGCCGCAATGGCGGCGAGGGCCTGAGCGACCTGCACGTCCGCCGGGCCACCCTGGAGGATGTCTTCCTCAAGCTGACAGGCCGCAGGCTCAGGGATTAGATTTGATGAGGAGTCGGCGTTCTCTTGCGCCGACTCTAGCGCCGATAGGGGCATTAGAGAATGCCCCACTCCTCTGGAATTCATGAAACCAGAATTTGCTGGACTTAACCGCCGAAAGTAACTTTCGCTCCATCCGGCCTGCGAATCGAATTCGCAGGCTGAAAGCCTAAGTCGGCTGAAGAGCCGACTCCTCTTGGGAGTGCGCCTTGGCGCACTTGAGCTTTCAGCGTGGGGATTTGCATCCCCATGCGGGCTGGAAGGCGGAAAATACTGAAAAATTGCAAACCAAGGAGGGAACGATGCGTGCATTTTGGAAGTTGTTCATGGCTAACTTGAAAGGATTCGTCCGCGATCGGATGGCGCTCTTCTGGATGCTGGCCTTCCCCGTCTTCTTCATCTTCCTCTTCGGAACCATTTTCAGCGGCGAGGAGAGCACCACCTTCGAGATAGGATTGGTGGTGGAGGATTCGGGCCCGGCCGTGGCGGGGATAGCTGAGGCCTTTGAGCAGGTGCCCGTGTTTGAAGTGCAGCGAGGGGCTCTGGATGAAGAGCTTAAGGCGCTGAAGAGGGGCGACCGTCGGGCAGTGGTAGTTTTGCCTGAGGGCCTGGGCCAGAACATGGCCCAGAAGCAACTGGTGGAAATCCCTGTTTACTATGACCCCAGCAACCAGACCACCTCTCAGGTAGTCCTCTCCATCCTGCGCCAGGTGCTGGAGGAGGTTGACCGTCGCATCAGCGGCGCACCACGGCTGTTGAAGATGTCCAAGCAGACCATCCTGAGCAAGAGGCTGCGGAACATTGACTACTTCCTGCCCGGCATTCTGGCCATGGCCCTCATGCAACTGGGCATCTTCGGCACCGCTCAGCCGCTCATCTCGCTGCGGGAACGAGAGGTTCTCCGTCGCCTGAGTGCCACCCCCCTTCCCCGCTCCACGCTCCTTGCTGCCACGGTGGCGCACCAGTTGCTCACCGGTGTGACCCAGACGGCCCTCATCCTGACCATCGGCGCCCTCGTCTTCCACGTCCATGTTGTAGGCAGTTGGCCCCTCCTGGCCGGGCTCGTGGCCCTCGGAGGGGCGACCTTCATCGCCTTGGGATTCTTCGTGGCCGCCATCTCCCCCACGGAGGAATCCGGTCATGCCATCGCCCAGCTCATCAACTTCCCCATGCTTTTCCTCTCTGGCACCTTCTTCCCCCTGGAGGTGATGCCGAAATGGCTCAGGCCGGTGGCGGATGCGATGCCCCTGACCTACCTGGGGGATGCCATGCGCCAGGTGATGGTGGGCGCCTCGGCCTTACACCCGATTTGGCTGGACGCAGCGGTGCTGGGCGGATGGCTGGCTCTCTGCGCGGCCCTGAGCGTGCGCTTCTTCCGCTGGGAGTGAGGGTGAGGGAGAAGGTATGACACAAAACACAAGGAGAAATCACATGCTGAGGCAAAATCGCATGAGAATTAAGATGATCTTGCTACTGCTACTGTTCCTGGCAGGGTGCGCTCAGACCAAGCCCGAGGGCCGCCATACGACGCCGGAACCATTACCCACTAGCACGTCAGTGCCGCCAGGGACTGCAATGCCGATAGACGAAGTTGTTGCCACGCCAGACACTTCTGTCGTAGCCCTCTATTCAGACCGAGGCGCCGATGAAGATTGTATCCAAGCCACTACGAACATGTTTGAATGGATGGGTTACGCGGTCTCATTGGTGAATGCAGATTACATCAACAGCGAGGGGCTCGATAATTTCAGTATCCTGTGCATCCCTGGTGGTAACATGTACCAATATGCCCAGGATATTTCTTCAGGAGGTAAGGAGAACATAAAGGATTTTATTCGTAATGGGGGAGGTTACATTGGGATTTGTGGTGGAGCCTATTTTGCCAGTGAGAAGGTCATGTGGCAAGGGAATCAGCTTCCCATGACGCCATTGGGAGTATTTCCAGGCACAGCCGAGGGGCCCATTAATGAAATCGTTCCCTATCCTGACTATGGTATGTGCAAAGTGAATATCGTGGACTCCACGCATCCCATAACGCGATCCGAGCCAGATTATGCATGGATGCTTTATTACTGGGGGCCAGTATTAATACCGAACGAAGATGCTGATATAGCTATCCTGGGAAAATACGAGAGCGTAAATCAGCCTGCGATGTTGGCCTTTGATTATGGTCTTGGCAGGGTGTTTCTCATCGGTACGCATCCTGAAATGGAGGAAGACAGTGATCGTGATGGAGTAGACGTTTTTGATGAATTAGATGATCAGGGTTCGGATTGGGAATTGATGAGAAAGGCGGTTCTTTGGTGCTTAAATGAGTCCGAAGATAGCTGAGGTGGATAATGACAAAGTTGGGAGTGAGGGGAGAGAGTATGAAAGGGTGGCTCGCCCACCTGGGGATGAGCACCTTGTTTGGGCTCGCCTTCGGTCTCATAGGGGGATACTGGGCCAGCAGGCATTACGTGGGTCATTTCTCTGTCAGGGCTTACCTGTGGTCAATGGTCTTCTCCTTGACCATTGTCTACAGCATCGGTGCCCTCTGCGCCGTGAGCGAGGCCCTTCTCCACCCCAGGCTAAAGGAGCTGCCACGAACGAAAAGGCTGTGGTTTGAGGTCCCAGCTTCCGTGACTGCCCACATCCTGGGCTTCCTTATTCCGACCTGCCTCATCTACTGGCTCCTTGGCTTCTCCCTGAGATCCTTCCTCGCCTCCTTCGGCGGCTTCTTCACAGTTTTCCTGGTCATCCACGAATTTGAATACCTGGTGCGGTTCTATCGCGAGCTAAAGGAAGCGGAGTTGCGGGAAGAGAGGCTCAAGGCGCTGGCGGCAAAAGCCGAGCTCAGGGCGCTAAGGGCCCAAATCAACCCCCACTTCCTCTTCAACACCTTGAACACCATCGCCAGCCTCATCGGCAGCGACCCCCAAAAGGCCGAGGAGGTGACCGAGAAGCTGGCGGACGTGTTCCGCTATATCCTCCTGGCCTCGGAGAGGGAGTTCGTGGCCCTGGGGGAGGAGCTGGAGTTCATCGAGGATTA
>CAYQVA010000048.1:0-9670 GCA_964420815.1 uncultured Anaerolineae bacterium | reverse complement strand
ATATTTGCGCTAAGCAAAAAGGAACAGACATGCGCCGAGAAGACTTCGCAACAGAACAAGAATTGGCCGAATATATCGCTGAACTTGAGCGGAATTACACGGACCGAATCTTCCATGTACTTTACAGCAACGCTGGCAATCTCCAAGCTTGGTACAACGAGGCTAACAAGGTGCCGGAGACCTGGGCTGGCAAGATGGTTATCAGCCCCAAAGAGCCATCGGCCCCTTGGGAGCAAGTAGGGGAAATCGTCATCACTGGGCTTTTGAACCGGAGCTTTCCGGAGTGGTTCCCCACTGGCCTCCCCATTGGCTCCGAGACACGCCTTAGTTCGCACGATGCGGTCATCCACATTGACGTCAAAACCCATAAAGAGGGGGACCCAGATCTCGACAGGACGCAGGATGTCCGGCCGGAGCAAATCAGTAGTGATGAGCGGGAAAGCTACGTGGAGGATGAGCGAGGGCAGCTTGGGGATTGCCCACCCAAACTGCCCCCATACTACGTGTTCGGCCCTAACCTGCTCAAAGTGACCATTACCGCTTTTATCATCTGCGTCTATGAGTTCGATGAGCCAAACGCCTATCAATACCTGACCCGCCTGCAGCTATTCACGGTGCCCAATGGCATCCTCCGCGCGGTTCATGATTATCGGGATATATTCCGGGCCGGAAAGGACGGGCGCGCCGGTCACCGCTACCGGGTGAACCTCCCGGCGCTGGCCGCCCACGAATCATGGCGCTGGCGAGAGATCCGGTATGAGGCACAGGGGTTTGTGGTCACCCGATGACTTACTCACCTACCTTCGATAATGCGGCGAGCCATGGCTCTGATGCGGTATTGTTCAGCCTGAATAAGCCGGTCCAGTTCCTTGATTCGTTCTCGAAGGGCGATGAATTCTGCCCCTATCCGAGCGTGATCTTCGGGCAAGGGAATCTGCAATTGGCGCAGGTCTCTCTCGGCGATGCGCCCTGACATCTCACCTGTGGAATAGATGGTCATCAACTGAAGGAACTCCGGCGAGCGAAGGATCTCCACAACGTAGTTTGGATCGATCCCCTCACGGAGGCGGAGCACCGAGAACTCTGGGATCGCCAGGGCCCCATCTAGTTCTGGCGGCACTATCACTATGGCACCACGATAGGCTCGCCGCCGGCTGATCAGGATGTCGCCAGCGTGCAGCACTTTGAGCGAGGTATAGCTGCTGTCACGACCCTTAATGCGCTTGGGCGTAATGGTCAGGGTCGCTGGATCCACGCAACTCGTCTCGATTAGGCTGATTTCCTGATCGGGAGAACAGCGAGGATTGACCTTCTCGGTATGGAAGGTGCCGATGTCCGATAGTTTGACCAAGCGGTATTTCGGATTGTGGCGAAAGAGGTTAATGATAGCTCGATGCTCAGGTAGGTAGAATTTGGCGTCAATGCGATCCTGAATCTCGGTGATAGGCACCATATAGCGAGGCTCCTGGCGTTTGAACTCGACGAGGGTGGCCTTGAAGTCGTTTCGTTCGTCAGGTCGCCCGGTAGAAGTGAACCCAATATGGTCTACACGTTTCATGAAGATTTCGTAGTTGGAAGGTGGGGGCTCCATCCTGCGGATGAATAATAGACTGCCTCGAACACTCGTCCCAGAAGGGATGAAAGCCCAATCAGGCAGCTCGATGATGGCAAGGATTTGGGTATGCCGTCGGATGTAATCCCGGACGCGGGCCAGGTTACGGTTGGTGAAGATGCCCTGAGGGATGACGATGCCGGCTGTGCCGCCAGGGCGCAGTAAGCGGATGATCCGCTCGATGAATAACACCTCCCGCGTGACTGAGGTGACTTGCCCACGGCCGTTTTTACCGAGTTCGAACTTGGCGAGGACGGCTGGGTCTTTCTCATAACCAGCGAAGGGGGGATTGGCGAAGATCACATCCAATGTCCCTTCCCTGATCAAGGAGAGCAAGCGTTCGTCGCCGGTTTCTTCAACTTTCAGCGCGTTAACGGTGAAGATGTTAGCGTAATCCAGGCCATGCATTAGCAGGTTCAGCCTGGCAACGCGAGCCATGCGTTCGTTGATCTCGGTGCCGATGAGGCATCGCTGGCTATATGCCTTCAATCTTTGCTCTATCGCTTCCTGGGATAGGGGAGGCTGGTGAGCTTTGAGCTGCTCTCGGATGAGCTTGGCGCACATGATGAGAAAGCCGCCGGAGCCACAGGCCGGGTCGTATACGACCATGTCCTCATCAATGCCAACCATTCGGACCATGAACTCTACGATATTGCGATGGGTGAAGAACTGGCCCAGCTCCCCCCGGAAGGTGTTGCCGACGATGTGCTCGTAAATGGTGCCCTTGATATCAGCCCCCTCAACAGCCGAGGTGGTCTGGAGCAGGCTATAGTTCCGGAGTTGCCGGAAGACCTCGTAGATGGCCAAGTCATCCACGGCGATGGCTTGGCCGGAGAAGATGGCATCGAAGCCTGGGGTCTGGTTAGCCTGGTCAAACAGCCAGCGCACCCGAGCCGCGAATTGCTCGACTGGCTCCCCACGGCGAATAGCTGTCCGAGCCCCAGCCATTGTCGTCTCGTCGTAGAGCTTGACGAAGAGCAGCTTGCTAAACTCGTCGAAGGCCTGAGCCGGGTCAAAGCCATGCCGCTCCCAAAGGATGTTGTGGCATCGCTGCACCACTTTCTGCAGTTCATATTCGCTGGCGAATCGGGTGATAGGCATAGCACACCCTCCTTTGTTATTATTTTAGCCTTATTGGCTAAATTTGTCAAGAGCTTACACGGATCGCTACTGGTTCGTACAAATGGCCGTCGAGAGGGGGCTATTTGGCTACAAGCAATTGATGGAGGGAGAATGAGATGTCTGCTCGTCGCCTTTTGAATGCTATCCTCAGGATATTGTTCAAGATCCTCCTTAAGGTGGAGATCGCCGGGCTAGAGAATGTGCCCAAGCAGGGGCCCCTGATCCTCATGATCAACCACATAAACTTCCTCGACCCCGTCCTCGGCGTCGGCTTGATGCCCCGCGAGGTGACGCCCTTCTCTAAGATCGAGACCCTAGGCTACCCCATCTTGGGCTTCTTCATCCGCCTCTATGGGGTGGTGCCCGTGCATCGGGGGGAGGTGGACCGGCGAGCCATCCGAAAGGCCATCGAGACTCTACTCAAGGGGGAGGCCTTCCTCATAGCGCCCGAGGGGACGAGGAGCCACCACGGCCGCTTGCAGCCAGCTCGCGACGGCATAGCTTACATAGCCCTGCGGACAAGGGCTCCCATCCTCCCCGTGGCCATCTGGGGTCAGGAGAGATTCTTCCACAACATCAAGAGGTTACGCCGCACCGAGGTGCACGTGCGCATCGGCAAACCTTTCCGCTTCGCCTTCGGCGAGGCGAAGGTCCGTCGGGATAACCTGCGGGCGATGACCAGGGAGGCCATGTATCGCCTGGCAAGCTTGCTACCCCCAGAATACCGTGGGGCCTACAGCGACCTCTCAGCAGCCACGGAGCGATTCCTCCGCCCGCTTGAGGGCGATATCAAGATTGCAGATTGCGGATTCAAGACTGCAATCTCGAATCCGCAATCCGAAAAGGTGACGCGGGAAGGAATCCTGAGGAGGATCAGGGATCGGATTTTAAGCTGTCGTGACGATGTCGTCTCCATCGTCGTCTTCGGCTCTTTTACGAAGGGAGGGGGATATAACGACATTGACCTGCTTATCGTGGTGGAGGAGCTGGATAAACCGCCCTTGGAGCGGACGGAAGACGCTCTGGAGATCAGGGACAAGATAGGGTTGACCTTGCCGATGGATATACTCCTCCTCTCCAGGGACGAATGCATAGATAACTTCGAAGCCCACATCCCCCTCTTCTTGGACATCGCTTCTGATGGCAGCGCGCTTTATGACGATGATTTCATCGTAGGATTGATGTCTAAGACAAGGGCCTACATCCGTGAGAAGGGGATAGAGCGGACCGAGACAGGGGGGTGGCGCTTCCCGGTGAGATACAGGGCCAATACGCCGCTTTCAGAGATCGGGAATAGGGATTGGGCCGAAATCTGGCTAAACGATGCAAAGAGGGATCTGGCGGCGGCAACCCACCTCTTTGAGGATGGCATCTTCGATAAATGCGTCACCCATTGTCAACAAACGGTTGAGAAGGTGGTGAAAGGCATCCTGATCTGCTTCGGACGATACGAGAAAACCCATTATGTCTCAAAGGCCCTAGCCGAGGAATTGGAGCGGGAAGGGCCAAAGGAGTGGCGGGAGAGACTTCAGCAGATCGTCGAATATGCCCGCACCTTAGAACCAAACGCTACCTTGAGCCGCTATCCGGGGATGTTCAAAGGTAAAATATGGGTGCCTTATCGAGAATACGATGAAGTGAAAGCGAAAGGGGCCCTGAGAAAGGCCAAGGAGGCGCTGGAGGTCGGCGAGGGGTTTATCCAATGGTGGTTCAGAGGATAATCTCGAAAGGGGGAGTATTGCCATGTCGAAAAGGACATTCTGGATGGTTCTAGCGCTCCTGGTAATCCTTGCTATGGTCCTGGCGAACCTGATTTACATCCTGGCACCGCCACGTTAACTAAGCCATGCCGATGACAACGATGGGCAGATTCCAAAGGCTACTATCCCGCTGGCTGCCGGCCATCCTCTGGATGGGCTTGATCTTCTATCTCTCCTCCCAGCCCGACCTGCCGCGTCACCCCGATGACCTCGTTGACACTGTCCTCAAGAAGATGATGCACGTAGGCGAGTATGCCATCCTGGCATACCTCCTCTGGCGAGCCCTGTCCGATGCAAAATCAGCTAAAAATAACCCCATCGCTCTATCCCTCATCCTCTCGTTCCTCTACGCCCTCTCCGACGAGTACCACCAGTCCTTTGTCCCCGGCCGAAACGGCAGCGTGGTGGATGTCGGCATTGACACGATGGGCGCAATGCTACCCCTGGCCCTCCTCAAACTCTGGAAGAAAGGAGCTGGCCGATGAGGAGGTGGACGGTTGATTCGATCCTACTGGCTCTAGGAGCTATAGGGCTCTGCCTCGCCCTGGCCTTCTACGACTCCGCTTTCCCCTCCGCCTCGATAGATTTCAAGGTCTCGCGTGCCGAGGTCTTCCAAATAGCAGAGGATTACCTGCGGTCGCATGGCTACGACCTCTCCGACTACGACCATGGGATCGTCTTCGCCCAGAGGACCTGGACCTCCTATTACCTGGAGCGGATGCTCGGTGTTAAAAAGACGAACGAGCTGATACGCGAGGGGACCATCCCCATGTGGTATTGGTACGTTCGCTGGTTTAAGCCCCTCCAGAAGGAGGAGTTCAAAGTCTTCGTCACCCCTGAAGGGGAGATTTTGGGCTTCGAGCATGTGATCCCAGAGGATGCGGAGGGGGCCGATCTGACCGACGACGAGGCCCTGGAGATAGCGACACGCTTCCTGTCCGAGGAACAGGGCATAGACTTCGATGACTATGAGCTGCAATCCTCGACAGAGGATAAGAAGAAAAACAGGACCGACCATTACTTCGTCTGGAAGAAGAGGGGCTCCGAGATCAAGGAGGGCGACCTGAGGCTCAACGCCACCGTGCTGGGCGGTTCGGTAGGGGGGTTCAACCGCTGGTTCAAGGTGCCGGAGCGGTTCTTCCGCTCCTTTAACGAGGAGCGCTCCCGGGCCGACCTGCTGGCAACTGTCAGCTATATGCTGGGCCAGCTATTGGCGGGCGGGGCGCTGATCGTCTTCCTTATCGGCTTCAAGAGAGGCACCCTCAAATGGAAAGGGCCCCTCATCCTCGGAGCCATCATCGGCCTGATAGAGGTCCTCAATACGGTTAACCACTTCCCCATCGCCAAGGTATATTATGACACCAGCGAGAGCTATCTGATCTTCCTCGGCAGGAGGCTGCTATCCTCGATGGGTGGGGCTATATCCACCGCCCTCCTCATCGCCCTATTGGGAGTCTCCGGGGAGAGGGCGGCTAGGTGGGCCTGGGGGCGGAAGAACAAGATCCTGAACTGGCGTGGCGACCTCTGGGTCTCCCTGGCTACCTCTTGCTGGCGGGGATTGCTTATCGCCCTCATGGGGGCCGGCTACGGGGTGGGCTTCTACCTCATCGCCAGGCGCTTCGGAGCGTGGTCGCCGATGGAGGCGGAATACTCCAACCTCTACAGCACCCCCATGCCCTTCCTCGCCCCCCTCTTGGCAGGGGCGGGTGCAGCCATTGTGGAGGAGTGTCTCTTCCGCCTCTTCTCCATCAGCATCTTGGCCAAGCTGACAAGGAGCCGATTGGTGGCACTGCTGGTGCCCGCCCTGATCTGGGGCTTCGCCCACTCGGGGTGGCTGACTAAGCCCATCTACCTGCGGGGGATCGAGGTGACGCTGAGCGGCCTCTTCATGGGGTGGATCTTCCTCCGGTTCGACCTGGTGACCACGGTGGTGGCCCACTATTCCATCAACGCCGTGGTCATCGGCCTGCCCCTGATCCGCTCAGAGAACCCCTACTTCTTCCTCTCCGGGGTCATAGTGATGGGCATGATGGCCATCCCCCTCATCCCTGGGGCCTATCGCCTCCTCCGCCTGCGGCTCTCCGGAGCCGAGCTGGAGGTTTCGCCCTTTATCCTGGAGGCAGGGCTGGACGATATCGAGGGGATCGTCGAGCTACAAGGCGGGCGGCTGCCCCCCTTCCTGCCGCCGGGGAGCGATGCGGAGGGCCTGCGCGCCGAGCTGAAGGAGGCGATCGAGAGCCCTGATTTCGGCGTCTTCTGCCTCAAGGTGGGCGGCCGGGTGGTCGGCTACATCATCGGCGGGAGCGAGGGGGAGCGGGGTAGGATCCTGGACGTCTTCGTCGCCGAGGGCTTCCGGCGCCGATACTACGGCAGCGACTTATGTTCCGTGCTGGTCGGATGGTTTCAAAGGAGGGGGCTCAAGGAGGTCGAGGTTATCGTTGATGCGCGGGATAAAGCGGCCCTGGCTTTCTGGAGTGCCCAGAACCTATCGCCGCTGAGGGTGGTCTACCGGGCGCGCGTTGAAGGGCTTGTATCAGAGCGTTTTGACCCCATCGCTGGGCATCTCAAGGGAATAAAAAGAAGCGCCAACAAGGTCATCAACAGGTAGAGCTTACGCCCTCCTTCTTGATGTTGCCTTGGGCGCTCCATTAATAGTATAACACAGAAAGTCATTTTTGTCAAATTAATATAGGGGGTAAAAGTGCCAATAGGGGATACATCCTCGGCGAGAGAGGCGGCTTTAGCCCTGGGGTTAGGATGGTCTGCTGCGGAGATGGTGGGCCGGTATCGCCATGGCATCCACCCTAGGAACCCGGCTGCATGTAAGTCCTGGGAGGGGCGGAACATCCCCCGCCTCTCCTATAGCAGCCGCACTCTCTCCTCTAATAACGACCTCTTCTGGCTCGCAGCCCAGAGGCTGATCGTGCTTGCAGATAAGTTAGGCTTAGATGATTTGGAGGGGAAGGGGAAAGCGGGCAGCATTGACACCAGGATCAGGGGCCTGCCTGGCGAGATCAGGAAGTATATAGCTGATCCAACCTCCACATCGGCCCTAGAGCCGGAGAGCTTCTACCGATTGCTAGAGGACTGGACGCAGTTGGCCCGCCTGGAGTTAGGGGTCAGGTCCCAAGCCCTACGGGAGGCCTTCTCCTTTAGCGGCGACCTGGCCGACCTCTATTGGGCCTTGCCTGTGCCCCAGAGGCACAACCTGCCCCGGTGGGCCGCTTCGTGGCGCAAGATGCTGTACAAAATCCCTAGGGTCATAGCCGGTCTCGAGAGGGTCGAGCCTTCCCTCCCTCCATATGCCTTTGCAGCCATAAAGAACAGCTTAGAGAAGTGGCAGAAGGCGCATCCTTCCTGGCTCAGGGACGCCGATTTCACCCTCGAACAAGCAAGGAGGCTCAGCGAGAAGCTTGGGGAGCAAGCCAGGATCTGGGGTGACATCCTGAAAGGGGAACGATTGCCAGAGGATTATCTCCAGCCGAACGATCGGTTGTGGATTGGCGTTTTGGTGACGATCGCCTTCATCACCATCCTCTCCCTTATCCTCCTGGCTTTTTCGGTCATGGCGGTAGGGGCCTTTCAGGCTATCCTTTGGGTGGTCGTCCCCTTCCTGCGTAGCTTCTTCCCTGGCCTACCTCCTTCTGCATTCATGACCACGCCCTCGCTGGGCGAGTGGTTGGCCTTAGGCAGCATCATGGCCACGGCTGTCGGCTTTCTAGTCTCCACGGGGGTCTGGTTCTTCCGACAGCTAGGCTCCATCTATCGCTGGCTGAGGGATGTATTCACGCCTTCTTTCGTATGCAGGCGAACCTTGGTTCCTTGGGAGCAGAAGCATACCGATAAGGGGAGGAAGAGATGATTATCAAAGTAAAATGTTATAATTGTGGCCAATCCTTCGATATTGACATAGAGGAGGTTACCGGCGGGGGCCCAGTCTTGCGAGGCATAGGGATCGCCTCACCGAGGGAGGAGCGCCACTTCTATCTGGTGGAGTGCCCCCATTGCGGTGCGGAAAACAAGGTGGCCCTCGGAGGCGAGCTAAGGACGACTAGGAGGGAGCAGAGATGAGCAAAGCGATTAATGAGAGCGAAAGCGAATTAATGGGGCTGAGACCATCATCAATGGACATTTTCTGGCGCGGCGTCATGCGGAGAGCGGTTTACAGGTCCATAGATTCCATTGAGGCTGCCAGCAGGCAACTCATCGCCATCATCAGCTTCCTGGAAGGCGTTTACTTCGCTGTCATCTCCTCCTTCGAGGTCAGGGAAGCGTTCAGCGGCTGGACGTTAGGCTTCCTCCTCCTGCCTATTGCCCTCTGGCTGGTCAGCCTCTTCTTCGCCATACGGGTCTTCGTGCCCCGCCTTTACGAGACTAACCTGCGCTCGCCTGACATCGCCGAGGAGACGTATCTGGCCATCGTCGCCTACAAGCAAGCGAACCTCCAGCGGGCCCACTGGGTGCTGCTCGTCAGCTTCGCCGTCCTGTTGGTAGATGTCTTGGTGTACCTGCGAATGGGATGACGTAAATAGGAGCATTCCGAGGGAAGGGGGGTTAGGATGGGCAGGAGGTTGCAGGGACAAGGGGAGGTGGCCCAGCTTTTTGCACATTTGGCGTCAGTGTGGTATAATGGGTTCATAGATTCAGATCGGGGGTGAGCGATGAGCCAGAACTTTGTGCCGGAGATGCACGACCTGGGGAAGCTGATCAAGAGAGATTGGCGTCATTTGACAACAGATGGGAAAGCGCTGAAGGTACATACCCAAAAAGGCCCGTCTTTTAGCAATCTCAATTGGGAGGCACTTAAACTCAAAAGGCTCCCATTCGATAACGTTACTTGGCTGGCTATCGTCTACCATATGGACAAAGAGACGAAATGGGTCAGAGACCTTGCGTTGCCTCCAGACATCGCCATCAGCATTGAAGATAGGGTTCGCCTCTTCCTGACCATCCTCGCTGACCATCTGGCGGCTACAACCGGGCGGGCACTTGGTAAAGGGGAACGATATGAGGCCACTGAGGACACGGTGTACCGCCTATGGCATCCAAAGTTTGCCGCCGCTCTTAAGCCGCCTGTACCCATCACGGACGAGAAGAAGTTATGCAAAGCCTTTGAGTTGGTAAGAAAGACCTGCTATACGGAGTTAGGGGGAGCGACTCTCCTGGGGAGGTCCCC
>CAYQVA010000047.1:3635-9700 GCA_964420815.1 uncultured Anaerolineae bacterium | reverse complement strand
TCGGCTGAGGATAAACTGAGATTATGTCCCCTATCCGGTTAGGGGGGATATTGGAAAGGATATGAAAAATGGGCTTCCTCAAAAAGATGGCGTCCTTGTTCTCTCCGGGGAAGGGGGAGGACAAGGACGCCCTTTGGCTCTATGTCCGTTGCGACAGGTGTGGGGAGAAGGTCAAGACGCGCATTGACCTGCTCCGAGACCCGACCCCTCGCTACGGCGAGGAGGGTGGCATCAGCGGCTACTTCCTGCGCAAGGTCCTCGTGGGGAGCCAGGGCTGCTTTCAGCCCATTGAGGTGAAATTGACCTTCGATGCCCGCCGCAACGTCATCTCCCGCGAGATCTCCGGCGGCCACTTCATCACCGAAGAGGAGTTCGAGGAGACAAAGTCGGTAGATCAAGATTGAGGAGAGGGGCGTTCTCTAACGCCCCGGTCGGTATCTCTAACCCTCAAGGCGAGACATCTCATCAGCCGAAGCGGGGCTTACACAAGACCTCCATCACCCTCATATCGAAGAAGCGCTCGATGTTGACTGGGCGTAGCAACACGGCCGTGTCTGCCCCACGATCTGTGCCGGCGATGGAGATGGTAGGCTCGTCGGTGCGTATCAGGCCGGCATCGGCGGCCATGAGGGCGATCTCCACGCAGACCTTCATCCCCTCGCCGAAGATGCGCAGGGTGTGGGCGATGATGTCATCCAACTCGTAGGTGCCCCATCTCTTGCGCACCGCCCTCCCCACGCCGCCGAAGGCATGCTGGCAGGTCAGGATTTTGGCCCCTGCCGCCTCGATAGCCTTTCGGTTCTCCTCGGTCAGCTCCTGCTCGTTGGGTTTCCTGAAGCCGGTGAAGTGGGTGACGACGACCAGGTGGTAGCCCTTAAAGACTTCCGCTGCCCTTCGCCCTGTTTCCCCCCGCGTCGAGGCCACAAGGATCTGTCTAATCCCCAGCTCCTCAGCCCGCTCCCTGGCGATCTGGAGGGTCCGCTCGGTGTTCTCCTCCCCTGGCTTCTCAAAATAAACGGTCTTGCTAACGCTCTCTCCCATTCCGGATCTCCTTCGTTAACTAAGTGGTAAGGCAGTTAGGCGGTTTCTGGTGGCGGCTTCGCCGTCCTCAGAAAACGCCCCCTAAGCCATAAAGCCCCCCAAGCCGCCAAGCCGAGCCAGGTGATGAGGCTGATCCCCAAACCGACCCGCCAAGAGAGGGGGTCGAAAACCAGACGCACCTGGTGGGAACCGGGCTGGAGGTAAATGGCCCGGAAGGCGAAGTTGGCGCGAAGCACCTCCTCCTCCCTTCCATCCACGAAAGCCTTCCACCCAGGATAGTAAACCTCGCTGAGGACGAGGTAGCCCTCCACGGACGTGGTTGCCTCCAGCTCGATCTCGTTGGGCGAGTAACGGGTAATCTCAACGACATCCCCTGCCTGCGGAGGGCCAGCCGAGGCTTTAAGCCTCGGCTCTCCTCCCTCCAGGACGACGGCCTCAGCTGGGTTGAAGCCCGGCTGATGGATGGCGGTGAAGGCCGCCTCGTGATTAGGCACGACTTGGGCACGATGGACGATGAGAGCGCGGGGCAGGACCTTAGTATTGCGATAGATGTTCACCCGGGGGTCGCCGTCAAAGGCCAGGACAAATCTCTCCCAGTCCAAAGGCACGTCCTTGTGCCCCACGACATACTTGGCGTTGAGAAAGTCGTAGAGGGGCGTGGAACGGCTCCCCAGGCTCTCCCAATAGCGATGGTAGTCGGCGAGAACCGAGGGGTTGTAGACCCCCCAGACGTCGAAGATGCCCTGGATGAGGCTCAAATCCGGCTGCCACACATCCCAGACCTCGGTGCGGGTGTCAATGCGATAGTAGGATTGATCAGCTTTGAGAAAAGCAATGGCTGCGGGGTGGTCGAAGTTTCTCGTGGGGTCGCGGCGCTCGATCTCGGTGTAAGCGCCCATGCTGAAGAGGTCGAGGGCGATCAGGGCCACGGCGAGGAGGCTGATGACCTGGGGAGAGGCCCAGCGATGGTGGCCCGCATATATGAGAGCCAGGCTCCCCGCCAGCATGATCAGGAAGAAGATAAGGCCGTTATTGGCAGCCACCATGCGCTCGAAGACCTGTCGGTCTAGCTCCTGGCTTCTCAGGATGTTGAGATAGCTGAGGGGCAGGGTGAGGAGGGCGGTTAGAATGAAGGCCCAAAGGGAGAGCCTCAGGAGGCGGTGGAGGGTGGCCCTTTGAGCGCTGCTCAGCGGCCGGAGTAAGGTGTCCAGCCCCAGGGCGGCCAGGGTGGCCAGGGCGAAGTCGAAGAGGTAGACGAAGCGGGCCGGGGCGCGCAAGCTGCTGAAGCCGGGGACGAAGCGGTAGAGCCAGCCGTGAAGGATGGTGTAGTCGCCCATAGCCAACAGAAGGGAGATGACAGCCAGCCCAAGGAGGAATGGAACCAAGCGGTCGCGGCGGAGAAGGATGGCCAGAAGGGCCAAGACCAGGGGGAGGATGCCGATGTAGCCCACCTCCACACGGGGCCAGGGCCCCCAGTAATCGGCCGGGCCTCGGCCGAAGAAGCCGGGGATCAAAAGCCCAATCAAGGCAGTGGGGGGCAGCGAGTACTGGCTCGCCTCCTCGTAGCTGATTTGGGCCCGGAGGGTGAATTTTGCCATCTCGTAGCTGGGGATTAGGAGTAGTGCGGCCACACCGAAGGCGATAACCAAACAGGTAGATAGGTGAACGAGGGGACGGAAGAACGATACTTTGTCCCCTTGCCCCTCTCCCCCCTCTCTCCCCTTTCTCCCCTCCTTTCCTTGTCCACCCCTCCCCCAAACCCAGTAAACCCCATACAACACCAACGTCAACACGATGAACAACGTTATCTGGATATGCCCAGCCAGGGTAGCGATCCCCAGGAAGAGGCCGGATAGGGCGGCTGAGCCCCTTCGCCCCTCGCTCAGGGCGCGATGGAAGCAGAGGAAGATGAGGGGCAACCAACTGGCCACGGCGATCATGTTCAGGTTGCCGAAGTGGGTGACGAAGAGGTCGGAGAACATGAAGGCGAAGGCCCCAGCCAAAGCTGCATAGCGTCTTAGCGTCGTAGCGTCATAGCGCTTAGACGCTTGGACGCCGAGACGCTGGGACGCTGGAAGGTTGCGCAAGCAGAGGTACATGAAGACCCCGGCCAGAAAGAAGTGGAAGACGGCCATCAGTTCCATGGTGCGGTAGGTCAATTGGGGGGTCAATAGGAATACCAGGAGGTTGATGGGGTAGAAGAGCCCCGATTGGTTGTCGGCGGCGAAGGGGGCTCCGCCGTAGAGGTAAGGGTTCCAGAGAGGGATGACTCTCTCCTTGAGGCTGCGGGCGGCAAAGTGGTAGGTGGGGAAGAGGAAGGAGACCAGGTCTCCGCCCCCGGTGGGCATCCACACATCCTGGGAGAAGATGAGCCGCCAGAAGAAGCCCACCGTGCCCAGGGCAATGGCGCCGATGGCGGCGATATCGCGGTGATAGTCCTGGCGAAGCCAGCCTCGCCTGTGAAGATAGCGTGCTGCCAAGAAGGCAAGCAGCCAGAGGGCCGCCAATAGGGGGGTGCCGGTTCTGGCATTGAGGTTAAACATCAGTGCCTCCTTATGAGGGGGAGATAAAGGCGGTAATCCCCTGGCGTCTCCGTGGGCGTTACCGTCGGTGTGATTGTAGGTGTTGCCGTTGGCGTGATCGTAGGCGTTGCTGTGGGTGTGAATGTGGGCGTCGGCGTAGCAGGCACGGCATAGATAGGGCTCTCGCTCACATTGCCGGCTCGGTCGGCGATGCGGAAGCGCAGGTGCGTGGCTCCTGTGACCTCTGCGGTGACCGTCTCACCGAACGGGGCGAGGACGCCCCCTGAGAGCGATGATTGAATATCTGCGGTGACCGTCTCAGTCTGGGTCGTGCCCTCCACCCCTGTGCAGGCGGCGGCACGCCATTCGCTCCAGGAGATACCGCCATCCTGAGAGAGGGCATACTCGGCGCTGTCAACACGCAGGCCTGAGAGGACATCGCGCACCTGAGCCCCTTCCCATGACCCTTCCAGCCACTGCGGAGGGGTCATATCTATAACAACTGTGGCTGTGTAGACCGGGGAGACGTTGCCCGCGGCATCTAGGTAACGGACCCCCACCTCTTTCGTCCCCTCCCCTGGAGGCAATTGCCAGAGGACGTCAGGGGCGTAATCCTGGGGAGCCGTGCAGACCAAGATCCGATCCAGATAGAGGTCAACCACCCCCTTGAAGGCGGTGCGGAATTCCAGGCCGTCTTTTATTTCGGGGTCTTGGCAAGTTGATCCCTTATCGTCATAAGAGAAGTCGAGATATAGTTCCTGGTATCGGTTGGGGGCGGCGAAATCCAGCCCTTGCAAGCGGAGCCGGGCGTAGAGGCGCTGGCCCTGGCTGTCAACCACGTCGAGGACGGCCACCTCGCTGGTTGTGATGTTGTCGGCGGCCTTGAGGCGGAAGTAGACGCGATAGTCACGTCCGGTCGGTAGCTCGCAGAAATAAGGGCCGAACCAGGTGCCTGCTGGGTCCACGCCGGCCTCGCCGAAAATGGCGGAGCCGTTGAGGGCAGCGGTATCCGAGACTGGCCGGCCAACGGGCACGTCCCCGACCTCCTCTCGATATAGCTCCTCTCCCTCCCAGAGCCAGCCGTTGCTGAACTGCATCCGGTCGGCGTCCGTTGCCGAGACGGTCAGGGTTACGGTGGTAGTATTGACGAAGGCGGGGGCGCTGAGGGACCCCGTCGGCGGGGTATTGTCCACAGTCACGGTGATCTCATCGCTGGCCGTGAGGCCGATGGCCGTGCTGGCCACAGCCCCGATGCTATGGGTGCCAGTCACCTGACGAATTGTCTCCCCGCCTCCTTGCATAAGTTGCCCCTTCTCCTCTTTGGGGAGACAATTCGTCACTTCCTGCGTGGTATTCCATTTCCAGAGGAAAGGGGGGATTGTATCGCTGATAACGAGGGCCTCATCGAGGCGGAAATCCACCTGGCTCACGGCCGGGCTGACCGTGGCGCTGATGGTGGTCACGCTGGAGACGGATGCATTGTCGCTGGGGGAGGCGATGGCCACGTTGGGCGGGATGGCCAGCATCCGCTCCATAACCTGCTCCCGGATCTGAGGGAGGAGGGCATAGAGATTATCGCCAGGGCAGGCGGTGGGTCTACAATCGCGGTGGCCCATGATGTTCGGCAGGATCTTGTCAACGAAGAAGCCGCTCTCCAGGGGATGGATGAAGTGATCATTGCCCTTCCAGGCCAAAAGTTCCACCAAAGAGATCTGGGCTGCCTGCGGCAGGCAATCTTTGTCGTAATCGCCCAATATGGCCACGCCAATGCTTCCGCGGTTATAGTCACCGGCGTGCATGCCGATCACACCCGGGCCGCCGTAGCGCCCCTCGAAGATGTTGCCCTGCTGGTCAATGAGGAAATTGTAGCCGATGTCCCCAAAGCCACGGACCACAGCATGGTAGTAATAGATGGCCCGCACCACCGCTGCCGAGTCTAGATCGCTGGGGACGTAGCCAGTGTGGTGGATGATGAATTTGAGAGGGGGGCAGTATTCCGGCGGCTCCGTCATCCACTCCTCGTTGGCCCCCCACTGGGCGCGGGAGATGATGATGGGTCGCTCAGGGATCGCCTGGGCCGCAGCAAAGGCCTCAGCGGTGGTGGGGCCGTCTCGGGAATCAATGTAAGTCAGGGTCAGGCTCCGCAGGACAGGGCTTCGCCCAGGCTCATCGCTGGTCAGAATGAGGCGATACTGGAGGTAACGCCCGGTAAGGAAGACCAGCTCGCTGTAGCTCTCGTTGGCCTTATAGTTTACATCGCCGAGCTCGACCTCTCGCCATGCCGACCAATCATCCCCCTTGGCTCTGGCACGCAGCTCTATCCTCAGGCTGGTGCCGGCCGGGACCTCTGCCTGCCATTGGGCGCCGATGGCTATGAAGGCGAAATCCGCCTCTTTGACGGTTGAGAGATAAGTGCCGTGGGTCGCGCGTGAGGCCAGGGCAATCTCGCCGTCTCCCATGGCCATGAGGGTGGTATGGAAGAACGTGCCCCCTTGGAAGTCA
>CAYQVA010000047.1:0-3535 GCA_964420815.1 uncultured Anaerolineae bacterium | reverse complement strand
CTTATGCCATCGCTTCATCGAAGAACCTGGCCAAGGCCTTATGAGTGCCTTCTGGGATTGTCCTGCGTCCTCTTAACTTGCGCAGGAAGGGCTTCAGCTCCTTAAGGTGCACCACAGGCACCAGGGGGTCAATCACCTCCAGCTCCGCCTTGGGGTTGGTGAAGACGATGACCCCCTCGATGGGGATTTCGCTTTCAGGTGGCAGCTCCGCTGAGTTAATAAAACGGCGGATTCTTTGAATTTCCCGCTGCACCTCCACTGTTGGGTTACCTAAAGGCTCTTGAAAGAACAGCCCCCACAGCCTCCTCAGGCTGAACCTGCGACGCCACTTCTTCCCCTGGCAGCGGATCTCCCCCTCCTGCTTCTTCACCTTGAGGACGAAGAGGCCGTAGGGGCAGAGGAGGACGTGGTCAACGGGCAAGACGTAATTGTAGAGGCGATAGCTGCGGCCGAAGCCCCTCATCGCCTTTGCCAGCAACTGATCGCTGCGCGGCTCCTTCACCCACCTGTTGGCGTTATGGATGGCGATGCTGATGAGCGCCAGGCCGAGGATGAGGGCCATATAAGCCCAGACAATCCTCTCGGGGCGGAAGGAGAGGGCCAGGGAGACCATCAGGATGGCCAGCCCGCCGAAATTAGTCCATGTAGCGACCCTAGCCTTACTTTTGATGAACCTCTCGTTAGTTATGACCTTCACTCTACCACCCCATCCTCTGTGGAGTGCGACGACTCCCGTCGTCGCGGTGCGAAGTCACTCCACATCTAGACTCGCTTTGACGCGCCTGGAGTGCGACGACTCCCGTCGTCGCAGTGCGAAGTCAGGAGACTTCACCACATCTGCGAAGTCGGGAGACTTCGCACTCCACATCCAGACTATTTTGGGATGCGCCTGTCGTCGTGGCATTTTTGAGTGCAACGACTCCCGTCGTCGCAGCGAAGTCGGGAGACTTCGCACTCCACACATCTTGAGACTTCGCACTCCACATCAGCCCTTGAACCTGCCGATGACAATACAGGCGTTCTGCCCCCCCAGGCCGAAGGAGTTGCAGAGGGTGATGTCCACCTCGGCCTTGCGGGCCACATTGGGCACGTAGTCCAAATCGCATTCGGGGTCTGGGGTCTCGTAGTTGATGGTGGGATGGATGATGTTGTCCCTGATGGTGAGCACGCAGACGATGGCCTCCACGGCCCCAGCGGCGCCCCACAGGTGGCCGAGCATGGACTTGGTGGAGCTGATGGGGACGCGGTAGGCGTGATCGCCGAAGACCCTTTTGATGGCTGCTGTCTCCGCCGCATCGCCTAAGGGCGTGCCGGTGCCGTGGGCGTTGATGTAGTCCACGTCCTCAGGGCCTATCCCCGCGTCCTCCAGGGCCCAGCGCATGGCCCGCGCCGCCCCTAACCCCTCCGGGTCCGGGGCGATTAGGTGATAGGCGTCGTTGGAGGCGCCGTAGCCCAGCACCTCGGCGTAGATATGGGCCCCTCTCGCCAGGGCGTGCTCCAGGCTCTCCAGGATGAGGATGCCGGCCCCCTCGGCGCCCACAAAGCCGTCGCGGTCTTTATCGAAGGGGCGGCAGGCCCGCTCCGGCTCATCGTTGCGGGTGGAATATGCCCGACCCACGCAGAAGGCAGCCATGGCCAGCTCGCATAGGCCGCCCTCCGTCCCACCGGTCACCATGACCTCAGCCTGCCCACGGCGGATGACCTCGGCCGCCTCGCCTATGGCTTGCGTGCCGGCGGCACAGGCGGTGACGATAGTGGAGTTATAACCTTTGATGCCATAGGTGCGGGCCACGTGGAAAGCTGCCATGTTAGGGGGCATCATGACGATGTAGAAGGGGGATATACGCATGCCGCCCCGCTCGAACATTATGCGGCAGGCCTTCTCAGTGTCATCTAGGCCGCCGGCGGCATTTCCCAAGAGCACCCCCACATCCTCAGCGTTGGCCTCATTGATGCTCAGCCCCGCATCCTCTAAGGCCATCTTGGCCGCGGCCACGGCGAACTGGCTGAAGCGGGACATGCGCCGCGCTTCTTTAGGGTTCATGTAATCGCGAGGCTTAAAGCCCTTCACTACGCCGGCGATGCGGGTAGGATAGCTTGAGACGTAGGGCTCGGTGATCAAGCTGATGCCCGACCGGCCCGCAATCAGCCCCTCCCAGGTCTCCTCCACCGAGAGCCCCAAAGGGGTGATGGCACCCATCCCGGTGATGACCACCCTGGTCCGTTCACCCCTCCGCCTGACCCGCACCGCCTCAGGCTTTACCTCCTCCCTTTCCCATATGTCCGCCAAGAGCTCCTCCAGCTCCCGATCGAGGCTCGTTCTGGTAACCACTTCCGAGCAAGGCGAGGAAGGAGATTCCCTTTTTAAAGCCTCCAACTCCTCTCGCAGGAGGGCCCTCATCGCCGGTGGGAGCCGCCGCAGCCTCTCTCTGAGCTTCGACATGGCACTTACTCCTTCTGTCCGCTAACCCATTCGCCGATCCCTTCCTCGATGATTGCCACCATCCTCCCTTCCACCGCTCGCTTGGCCACGCCGATAGCGTTCTTTATCGCCTTGGCATTAGAGCGGCCATGGCCGATGATTACCACGCCGTTCACCCCCAGGAGCGGAGCCCCTCCCACCTCGGCATAGTCGAAGCGCTTGGCTAACCGCTTAAAGGCTGGGGCCAGCAGGATCGCCCCAGGGAGGCTTAGCATCGCTCCCGGGAGCATCAGCAGGAAGGCCAGCTTTGTCAGGGGCCCTTTGGTCAGCTCCCTCTTGGTCATCTTAAAGAGGGCCACCACCAGCCCCTCGGAGAGCTTTATGGCCACGTTGCCGGCGAAGCCATCGCTGACCACCACATCCGCCATCCCCGCCGGCAGGTCCTTCCCCTCCACGTTGCCGATGAAATTGAGGGGGCTTCTCTTGAGTAATTGATAGGCCTCCCGCACCACCATGGTCCCCTTATCCTCCTCCTCGCCGTTGGAGAGGAGGCCCACCTTGGGGTTGGAGAGGCCCAGGACCCTCTCGGCGTAGACGTGGCCCATTATGGCGAACTGGAGGAGATACTCCGGTTTGCAATCGGTGTTGGCGCCGATGTCGAGGAAGACACAGTGGCCAGATATGGTGGGGTAGACGGCGGAGAGGGCCGGGCGCTTGACCCCCTTGATGCGGCCCAGGTTGAAGAGCGCTGCCGCCATCACCGCCCCGGAGTTCCCCGCCGAGACGAAGGCGTCCGCCTCGCCGCTCTTCACCAGCTTCATGCCCACCACCATGGAGGAGTCACTCTTCTCCTTGACGGCCATGGTGTGCTCCTCCATCTCCACCACCTGGCTGGCGTGGACGATGGGGAGGCTGAGCCCTCTGGTATCGTATTTTGCCAGCTCCGCCTCGATCGCTTCCCGCCGCCCCATCAGGATCACTTCGACTCCGAACTCCCTGGCGGCTTGCACCGCCCCGTCAACGGTCACCTGGGGGGCGTGGTCGCCACCCATGGCATCTAATACGATTCTCATAGGCCCAATACCTCCTAAATCATGTAGCTATAGAAACCCC
>CAYQVA010000046.1:0-9702 GCA_964420815.1 uncultured Anaerolineae bacterium | reverse complement strand
AGCTCGAGGGCGAAGCAGGTCAGGGTGCGGGTGACGCCATCAACGGCATGGACGGTCTCAGTCACCAGCTTGCCGATGGCGTTCGGGTCAGCCGCCTCGACGGCGGCGATGGCGTCATAAGGGCCGGTGATGGCATCAACGAATTGCACCCCCTCGGCCCCGCGGAGCGCCTCCACGACGCTAGCCGTCTTACCGGCGGCTGTCTGGATCAGCACGTAGGCCTTCACCCCTCTCACCTCCTCTCTCTAGTCGCTAGACCTAATCCCCCTTAACAAAGAACCCCTTCGTCTCAGGGACGAAGGGGTTCCTCCGCGGTACCACCCTGCTTCTGCCAATGGCTATCAACTTAATAGCCACTGGCAGCACTCTCAAGCGCGCTAACGGGCGCCTTCCGTCACCGGCTACTCCAACGGATTATCCGTTCCCCATCTGTTACCACATCCGTTGTCCTTACCGCTGCAGCTCCCAGGCGAGTTCGGCCTTGAACACTGATCGGCGCTCCCCATTGGCGCCTTGCCGGGCTTCCACCAGTAGGGGCGTGATCCAATCACGTCCTCCCGACTCTCTGTGGGGATGGCCTACTACTCCTGTTCACAGCCTTTAAGAATTAGGTGGAGCCGGAGGGATTCGAACCCTCGACCTTCTCAATGCCATTGAGACGCGATCCCAACTTCGCCACGGCCCCACGGATGGTGGAGCTGAGGGGATTCGAACCCCCTACCTCCTCATTGCGATTGAGGCGCTCTCCCAACTGAGCTACAGCCCCACTTTGATTATAGTATATAACACAATCGGCAGATTGTCAAGCTAACATCAGTCTGACTTCACCTCCCCCGGTAGGGCGAAGAGGAGCGTTGCTAACCGAATCTGCCGGTGATATAGTCTTCTGTCCGCTTGTCCTTGGGCCGGGTGAAGACTTGGTCTGCGCTCCCGTATTCGATCAACTCTCCCATCAGGAAGAAGCCTGTCCAGTCGGAGATGCGGGCCGCCTGGGCCATGTTATGGGTGACGATGACTATGGTGTAGTCCTTCGCCAGCCTCTTCATCAATTCCTCGATCTGGAGGGTGGCTATCGGGTCCAGGGCGCTGCATGGCTCGTCTAGCAGGATCACCTCGGGCTTGACAGCCAGGAGGCGGGCGATGCAGAGGCGCTGCTGCTGTCCTAAGTCCAGATCGAGGGCCGATCTGCTCAGATTGTCCTTCACCTCCTCCCAAAGGGCAGCCCCACGCAGGCTCTCCTCTACCAGCTTATGGAGGTCAACCTGGCGATCCAATCCTAGGGCCCGTGGGCCGAAGGCGACGTTGTCGAAGACTGACTTGGGGAAGGGGTTAGGGCGCTGAAAGACCATCCCTACCCGCCGACGCAGCTCCACCACATCCACCCCTGGGGCGTAGATGTCCTGCCCATCCAAGAGCACCTTGCCCTCGATGCGCGTCTTGGGGATGGTATCGTTCATGCGGTTTAGGGTGCGCAAGAAAGTTGATTTGCCGCAACCTGAGGGCCCGATCAGTGCGGTGATCTGGCGCTCCTTGATTTTCAGGGAGATGTCCTTCAGAGCCTGCACATCTCCATAGTAGAAGTTGAGGCCCTCGACCTCTATCTTGAAATCCATATGGCTTCCCTCAAGATAAAGCCCCTTGGGCTCCCCTCAGGAGGGATGACAGGCGAAACGCCCCAAACCTATTCCCCTTTACCCTTCCCAGGATTGAGGGAAGTGACGATTCGTCAGAGAACACATCTGTGGATAAGTATAAAGCAGAGTGCACCACACGTCAAGGGCGATGGTGCTTCTGGGGGATCGCTAACGGCTGGCGGCACCCCACAGGCTCAACTGGATGGGGGGCTGCCGTCCGTTAAGGAGGATGAAGGGGGCGGCCCGTTTGGCAACGACCCCTATTTTACTCAAGTCCTGCAGCGAGCGGAACCTCCCCTGGCGACGCAGCTTGATTATCCGCGCTGCCGACCGAGGTCCGATGCCTGGCACGCGCAATAGCTCCTCGCGGCTGGCCAGGTTCACCTCCACGGGGAAAAGCTCGGGGTGGGTGAGGGCCCACATCATCTTGGGATCGAAGCTCTTGGGCAGGTTGCCATCTTCATCGAAGACGAGGTCATCGAATTCAAATCCATAGCGACGAAGGAGGAAATCCGCTTGGTAGAGCCGATGCTCGCGGATTAAGGGGGTAGGAGGGCGATCCTCGAGGGGGGTATCCACTATAGGCTGGAAGGCGCTGAAGTAGACGCGAGCCAGGCCAAGCTCGCGGTACAGCCGATGGGTTGTGCGCATTATCTCCCGATCCGTCTCATCGGCGGCGCCGACGACGAACTGGGTTGTCTGGCCCGCCCGCCTTAATCCCCCTCTATCGGTGATGGCCTTAACCAAACTCATGGGCGCCAACAGGTCGTCGAAGTTCTTTTCGCTGGCGATGCGCGCTAACCGCTCCTGGCTTGGCGCCTCTAGGTTGATGGAGAGGCGGTCAGCCAGCTCCGCGGCCCGCTCTACGCAGGCCAGATCTGCCCCAGGCAGGATCTTGAGGTGAATGTAGCCATGAAACTCGTATTTGAAGCGCAGCAATTCCGCGGCGGCCAGCATCCGCTCCATCATCCGCGTCGCCCCTCCGCAGATGGCGGAGCTGAGGAAAAGCCCCTGCACTAGGCCGCGACGATGCAGCTCGTCGAAGAGCCTGGCCAACTCCTCCGGCTGGAAACTGATTCGCCGGAAGTCTCGATCACGCCTATTGGCGCAATAGAGGCAGTTGTTCTCGCAGGCGTTGCTCATGAGTATCTTGAGCAACATGACCCGCCTGCCATCGGGCATGGCTGCGGGGTAGATCCAACGCCCAATGTCGTCGCGGATCCGGCCGGCCTCGGTGCCACAGGCGGCGCAGATGTCGTACTGGGCCGCTTGGCCTAGGACCTGGACCTTTTGTGAAGTATCCATTGCGCCCTCCTAGTGATATTATACGAACATTTGTTCGAAATGTCAAGCCCCTTGCGTACCTTCGTTTCTTGTGTTATAATGCAAAAGGACTTTTCCGAAAATCAAAGTCTAAAATGGTTTCTGCAAAAGAGATTGGGTTTCTCACTAACGAAGCTTAAGATTCAAATTAAGGGGGTTGATGACTATGTTAAGCTTTCTTAAGAGAGGATGGGCAATATCGGCTTTCCTTTGCTTGGCATTAGTAGCTGGATGTGCGCCAGCGAAGGAGGTTGCCATCCCGCCAACCAGCACGCCGACGAAGGTGGCAATTGCTACTCCTACCACGCCAAGGCCAACGAATACCCCAACGCCACCCAAACCCACACCGACCCCAGCGCCGCCTACACCCACATCGGCGCCATCGGCTAAGGAGAATATGGTCTACATCCCCGGCGGGGAGTTCATCATGGGGAGCGATGAGGGGAATGAGGATGAGAGGCCGCAGAGGACGGTCTACGTTGACGGCTTCAATATAGATATATACCCGGTGACCAACGCTGAATACAAGGAGTTCGTTGATGCCACCGGCCATGCCCCACCTCGCCATTGGGAAGGGAACACCTATCCCGAGGGGAAGGGGGACCACCCCGTGGTCTGGGTCAGCTGGCACGATGCCCAGGCCTATTGCCAGTGGGCGGGGAAGCGGCTGCCTACGGAGGCGGAGTGGGAGAAGGCCGCCCGTGGCACCGATGGGCGGAAGTGGCCCTGGGGAAACACCTTTGACCCCACCAAGTGCAATGCGAAGGAATCGGGCATCGGTGAGACTACGCCTGTGGGGAAGTACCCGGAGGGAGCCAGCCCCTATGGGGTGATGGACATGGCTGGCAATGTCTGGGAGTGGACGGCCGATTGGTATGAGGCCTACCCAGGGAGCAGCTACCAATCAGCCCGCTTTGGCCAGAAGAATAAGGTTATGCGCGGTGGCTCGTGGTTCGACCCTAGCACCTTCGTGCGCTGCTCAGTCCGTAATAAGGCCAAGCCTGACTTCTCCTTCAGCACCATCGGCTTCCGCTGCGCCGAATAGCTGAGGTTAAGGGGGCGGAATCGCTTGAATTTCGCCCCCTTGCACCTTCTTGCCGGCCGCGCTGTTAACCCCCTTGCCCCATCAGTTCCCTTAACCCCTTCATAACCGCCTCGTGATCGCTCCAGGGATACTCCGTCTCTCCAAAGCACATGGACCTCTCATGCCCCTTGCCGGTGATGATGACCAGGTCCCCAGGCTCGGCTAGGCAAAGGGCAAACCTGATGGCCTCGCCTCGGTCGCCGATGCGCCAGTAGTCCCGACCCTCACGGCATCCCACCTCCTCGCAACCAGCAGCGATCTGGGCCATAATCTCATTCAGGTCCTCAGTGCGCGGGTCCTCAGCGGTGATGACGATGCGATCAGCCATCTCGCCAGCGATCCTTCCCATCACCGGCCTCTTGTCCCTATCCCGCAGGCCAGCGCAGCCGAAGACGGAGATGAGCTTCCCTGTGATCAATGTGCGCGCCACCTCCAATGCGTTCTTTAAGGCGTTGGGTGTGTGGGCGAAGTCGATGATCACGGTGAAATCCTGCCCCAAATCTATCCTCTCCATCCGCCCCACCACGCTCTCGAAGGCCCTTATCGCCTCCCGCATCGCCTCGAAGGGGACGCCCTGGGAGAGGCCAACGGCGATGGCCGCCAGGATGTTATAGACGTTGAACTTGCCTAGGAGCGACGTCTCCACCCTGAAGCGCCCCTTTGGGGTCGTCACAGTGAAGCTCGTGCCTGAGGGGGAATGCAGAGTATCCTCCGCCATCACATCGGCATGGTTATTAATGCCGTAGGACAATCGCATGTCGGCGGGGATGCCTATGAAATAGGGGAAGGAGGGGTCATCGGCGTTGAGGATGGCGACCTTGAGGGTCTCTGGCTTGCGGAAGGAGGTGGCGAGTCCACGGAATAACTGCGCCTTGGCTTCCCGATAATTCTCGTAAGTCTTGTGATAATCCAGATGCTCATGGGTAATATTGGTCAGGACGGCCACGTCGAAATCGCAGGAATCGAGGCGGCGTTGGTGGAGCCCATGTGAGGTCGCTTCCAGGACGGCGTATTCGGCCCCCGCCTCCACCATCTGGGCCAGGTATCGCTGCACATCGGGGGCATCTGGGGTGGTGGTGTGGAGGCCGGTGTCTATGCGCTCCCCGCCGATGATGGCCTCTACGGTGCTGATCATCCCCACCCTATATCCAGCCGCCGTGAGTATGGCCCGGATGAGGTTGACGGTGGTCGTCTTGCCATCGGTGCCCGTCACTCCGATCATGCGCAGCTTCCTCGCTGGAAAGCCATAGAAGGCGGCGGAGAGGAGGGCGAGGGCACGGCGGGAATCAGAGACGATTATAAAAGGGAACTCAGGGGGACTGAGGGGAACTGAGGGGAGTTCCCCTTGAGTCCCCTCGAGCCCCCTCAGTTCCCTCTCTACAACGACCGCCACCGCCCCATGGGCAATAGCTTCAGGGATGTAATCGTGCCCATCTACATTGAGCCCCTTGATGGCCACGAAGATGTCGCCGGGCCGCACCCGGCGGGAGTCGTGGGCGATGCCCCTGATCTCCACGTCCAAATCGCCGCTAGTGCCTTTAATAGGCAACGCGGCGATGAGTTCCGACAGTTTCATAATCATCCCCTTGGTAGCTCTAATCTGGCACTACCTCCCAGAAGTCTACCTCCGCCTTCCGTCTCTCGATTTCCTCTTCTGGTAAGCGGATATAGATACCATAACCTTCAACCGCCACTGTCCCGTCTGCAAGGCGCAGCTCCCCTTTGGCCTCAAATGCTCGAGAGCGCATTCGAACCAGTTCCCCGATGACAGTCACCGGTTCCCCCAAGGGCACAGGCTTGCGGAACTTCAGCTCCAGCTTGGCGGTGACGGCCCAGATGTCATAGGGCATGACTGCCCGCCCGATGGCCTCGTCCATCAGGGCGCTGATGATTCCGCCGTGGACGAAGCCGGGGTAGCCCTGGTGCTCCTCGCGGGGCGTGAACCTGACGATCACCCTTCCGTCGTCATCCTCGTAGAAGAAGGCCTTCAGGCCGATGGGATTCTCTATCCCGCAGACGAAACACATGCGCGAATTAGGTTGCTTCCGCATCATCCGCCTCCGCGATTAAACTCAGATCTCTTTCACGGATTGCGCAGATTCTCCTCGAACCATGCAGCCCTATCCGTGTAATCCGTGCCTAAGAATCCATGTTGTGCTCTTCCCTACGGCACGATGTGGGTGCCGGTCTTGCCCTCGAGGGCGTCAACTGCCTTGTCCAGTGAGGTTATGATGGCCCTCTCCCCACCCCACTCGAGGAACCTTATGCACGCCTTCACCTTAGGCCCCATGCTCCCAGGGAGGAAGTGCCCCTCAGCCAGATACCTCCTGGCCTCCGAGAGGGTCATCACATCTATATCCCTCTCGTCCGGCTTGCCGAAGTTCAGCTTCACCTTCTCCACATCGGTCAGGATGAGGAAGACGTCCGCATTGACGACCTCCGCCAGCCGCTCCCCAGCCAGGTCCTTGTCTATCACCGCCTCCACGCCCTTGTAATGGCCTCGCTCGTCCAACACCACCGGTATCCCCCCACCTCCGGAGGCGATGACGATGATTCCGGCGTCCACCATCCGCCTGATCGCCTCGCTCTCGACATTGGCTATGGGGTCGGGGGAAGGGACTGTCCTCCTCCAGGCCCTCTCCCCAGTTGGTTTGACCTTCTTTATGATGTATTCTGGGTGCTCCTCCTTTATCCGCCTGGCCTCCTCCTCGGTGAAGAAGTCCCCCACTGGCTTCGAGGCTGCATCGCCGAAGAACTCCGGGTCGTCCTTGCTCACCAGAACCTGGTTCACTACCGCGCAGATGGGCGTCTTTATCCCCATGTCCTTGAGGTAGTTGGTCAGCGTCTGCTGGAGCATGTAGCCTATCTGTCCCTGGGTCATCGCCCCAACCACATCTAAGGGATGGGCAGGGACGGCGGCTTTCCCCATCTCCTGCTGCACCAGGAGGTTGCCGGCCTGGGGGCCATTGCCGTGGGTTATTATCAACCTGTCTTCCTTTTTCATCCTCCTCACTATTTCGGCGATGAGTTTGGTAGTCGTCATGCAGTTCCTGAATTGCTCCTCAGTCGTCCCCCTCTCATGGGCCTGCTTGATCGCATTGCCGCCCAGAGCTATCAGTAACCTCATTTCAGCCTCCAATTTCCAAAGTCAGTACATCACAATGGTGCGCTACCGGGCGGCGTCCCCGCCGCCCTAATTGGGCGATGACAAATGGTCTCGCCTGGATGGAATCTATCTGCTTCAGAATGGGCCATTCCGGTATCGGCGAGACCATTTGTCAGAGGACGCCCCTTAAAAGCGATTATTGTGATCTACTTAAAGTATTTACCATCGCTTGTCGCCGATCCCCAGCCATTGCTGCTTATAGGTTGCCCATAGTGAGTGCCATCAGCGCTTTCTGCACGTGGAGGCGATTCTCGGCCACGTCGTAGATGCAGGAGCGGGGCCCTGAGGCTACCTCATCGGTCACCTCATGGCCTCGATCCACCGGCATGGGGTGGGTGAAGATGGCGTTGTCGGTGAGGGCCATCTTCTCCGCATCGCAGATCCACTCCGGATACTGCATGGCTTTGTCAATCTCCTCTTGTTTGTGGAATACGCCGCCACGGTAGGCATCCGGGCTCATCCAGTGGCGGGAGTAGACCACGTGGGCGCCTCGGTAGCCAGCCCGCACGTCGTGTGTGATCTCGAAGGCGCGGCCATTGGCGGCGCAGTTCTGCTCCACCCACTCGATGACCTGGGGGTCGAGGTCGTAACCCTCAGGGTAAGCCAGGGTGACATCCATACCGAAGCGGGAGCCGACCAGGAGTGCCTCCTGCACGCTGCACCAGGAGCGGGCCAAGGCCCCGTGCCCCCAGGTCACCAGCAGCTTCTTGCCCCGCAGGTCCCCCAGCCACTCCCTCCAGCCCATGATGTCGGCCAGCCCCTGGCAGGGGTGGAACTTGTCGTGGGCCATGGAGAAGACGGGGATAGTGGCCCACTTGGCATACTCGCGGATGAGCTCATCGCCCTCGCCGTAGTGGGTGATCTTATCCTCCAAGATGCGGATGCCTAGACCATGGGCATAGCGGCTCATCACCTTGGCGGCGTCCTCTACGGTCTCCCCCGCAGTGGTGGCGGTTTTGAGCCTCATGGCCCTTGGCTCCAGGAATTGGGCATGGCCGCCCAGCTCAGTGGCCGCCGCCTCGAAGGATTGCCTGGTGCGCACCGAGGGGTTGTAAAAGAGCATGAGGAAGGTCTTGTGCTTGAGAATGTTGGTCCACTTAGGCGAAAAGCGCTCCCGCTTCATCTTCGCCGCCAGCTCCAGCACCGCCTCCAGTTCCTCAATCTCCCACTCCTGAGTGCAGATCAAGTCTTTTCCATAAAGGTCCATTTCTTGCCTCCTATTTACCCATTTTTCACTGAATAGCCATAGATGCCCAAGACATCGCCCAGTCCCCGGTACTCGTCATCTAAGAGGATGAAGGGCTTGGCTTTAGCGTAGTCAATGTGGCCTTGCTTGTCAAGGAGCCCTTCATCCACCTGCACGGCCACTACCTCGCCGATAGAGAGGTCGTGGGTGCCTAGGGAGATGGTTTGCACCACCTTACACTCCAGGTTAATGGGGCACTGGGCGATGAGTGGCGTCCCCACCACCGAGGCAGGCTCCGGGGTCAGGCCGCAGGCAGCAAACTTATCCACGTCGCGGCCGGAGACATGGCCGCAGTAGTCAACGGCCTTGGCCATGTCGGCTGTGGGGATGTTGACTACGAATTCACCGGTGGCCTCGATCAGGCCATGGGAGTAACGGCTCGGCCGCACCCCAATGCCCAGCGTGGGAGGCTTAGAGCACAGTGTCCCCACCCAAGCTAGAGCAATGATGTTAGGCCTCTCATACCCACAGGTCACTAGAACCACAGCGGTGAATGGTTCTTGATGATCTTAGCCATCTTGCTCCTCCTAAGTCGCCCTTCCGATCAGGAAAACCCCTAGAAAAATCAGGATTGAGGCGAAGACCCTGATCGGCCCGTATCGCTCCTTCAGTAAGAAGCAGCCCAGCAAGGCGCCGAAGACTATGCTTACCTCCCGCACGGAAGCCACATAGCTCACGTAGGTCATCCTCATCGCCGTAAGCACCAAGAAATAGGTGAAAAGGATCAGGGTCCCAGCGACCAGGATGCTGATCTTATTCGCCCGCCACTCGACGATGATCCCAGCTCCTCTCCCGGTGAACAGGATGTAGGGGGTGAAGACAGCCAGGGCGACGATGAGAACGAGGTAAATGTAGATAAGTGGGGGTAGATACCTTACCCCCACCTTATCGAGCACCGAGTAGACAGAGATGCAAAGGCTGGCCAGCAGGGCGAAGCGAGACGGGCCTTCCTTCAAGGAGCGCAGGGGGTCAAGCAGGTGAGCGAAGGATCGGATGTTGAGCAGATAGATGCCCAGCACGACCAGAAGGATGCCTGCCAATCCCGTGCTTTTAGGCCTCTCCCCCAGGAACAGAATGGCCCAAAGGGTGGCGAAGAGGGGAGCTACACCCCTTGCCAAGGGATAGACGACCGAGAGGTCGCCCCGCTCATAAGCTTCGCTCGTTGCGATGTAGTAAGCCGCCTCGACGAGGCCGCTGGCGAAGATGCAGAGCCAGCCCTTCCATGGGAAATGGAGTGAGGTCAAAACCA
>CAYQVA010000045.1:0-10038 GCA_964420815.1 uncultured Anaerolineae bacterium | reverse complement strand
CTTCATGCGGGTGGGCGGGGGCATCTACACCAAAGCTGCAGACGTGGGGGCGGACTTGGTGGGCAAAGTCGAAGTCGGCATCCCCGAGGATGACCCCCGCAACGCCGCCGTCATTGCCGACCTGGTGGGGGACAACGTAGGTGACTGCGCGGGCATGGCTGCCGACATCTTCGAGTCCTACGCGGTGACCATTGTCTCGGCCATGATCCTGGGCTTGGCCCTCACCCCCTTCGACCTGAAATGGATCGCCTTCCCCCTCCTGGTGCAGGCCATCGGCGTCGTCAGTTCTATTATCGGCACCTATGCCGTCTCCCTCTGGCCGACGAGGGGCGATGCCTTTAAAGCCATAGATTGGTCCTACGACCTCTCCTCGGCCATCTGCGCCGTCAGCTTCTTCTCCTTGGCCAAGTACTACGTCCATGACCTGAGAGTCTTCTGGGCCACCGTGACCGGCATCCTCCTGGCCATATGCTTCAATAAATACACCGCATACTTCACGCATCCCTCGAGGACACCGGTCAAGCAGATCGCCAAATCCACCCGGACGGGGGCAGCCACAACCATCCTCGCCGGCCTAGCTGTGGGCTACGAGAGCACCGTTTGGGCCATCTTCATCATCGCCCTGGCCATATTCACCTCCATGCTCATCTTCTCCGGGGCTGGGTTGGCCTTCATCCTCTACAGCGTGGCCCTCTGCGGCATCGGGATGCTCTCCCTCACTGGAAACAACGTTTCCATGGACGCCTTCGGCTCCATCGCCGACAACGCCGAAGGCATCGGCGAGATGGCTGGCGCGGAGCCCCATGCCCGTCGGATCATGGCTGCTCTCGACGCCGCGGGCAATACCACCAAGGCCATCACCAAGGGCATAGCCATCGCCTCGGCGGTCATCGCCGCCGTCTCCCTCTTTGGCTCTTTCGTGGAGATCACGGGGTTAAGGGAAGAGGGCTTGAACGTGGCTGACCCTCGGGTCTTCATCGGCATGCTCATCGGTGGTGCCATACCCTTCCTCTTCAGCAGCCTCACCATCCGCGCCGTGGGGCGGGCCGCTTCCCTCATCGTGGAGGAGGTGCGCCGCCAGTTCCGCATCCCCGGCGTCCTGGAATGGAGGGTGGAGCCGGACTACGCCCGGGCGGTGAGGATCTGCACTGCGGCCGCCCAAAAAGAACTGATCGGCTTAGGGCTTTTGGCCATCTTAGCGCCCATCATCGTGGGCTTCCTCTTCCATAAGGAGGCGCTGGGCGGCTTCCTGGCGGGCATCATCCTGACCGGGCAGCTCTTGGCTGTCTTCATGGCCACCGCTGGCGGGGCCTGGGATAACGCCAAGAAGACTATCGAGAATGGCCTCTACGGCGGCAAGGGGTCTGAGCCCCATAAAGCCTCGGTGATAGGCGATACGGTGGGAGACCCCCTCAAGGATACCGCCGGCCCGGCCCTCAGCCCCCTGATCAAGGTCATCAACCTGGTCTCGCTGCTCATCGCCCCACTGGTGGTGGCCAATAAGAAGCTCACGCCCCCCTTAGCCATCGCCATGGCTGTGGCCATCATCATCGTCGCCGTGGCCATCTGGTATAGCAAACAAGAGGCCTACGGCATGGCGATAGATTAAATGTGAGCGGAGGGGCGGATGAGAATCGCCATCCTGGCTGACATCCACAGCAATCTGGCTGCCTTCGAGGCGGTCCTCGAGCACGTTAATCCCTTCGATCAGGTCTGGTGCCTGGGCGATGTGGTGGGCTATGGGCCTGACCCCAATGAGTGCGTCGAGCGGTTGCGGGAGCTTCCCCACCTCTGCGTAGCTGGGAACCATGACTGGGCGAGCATCGGCAAGCTCGATACCGCTAACTTCAACCGCGAGGCCGCGATAGCCGCCCATTGGACGGAGGAAACACTAACCCCCCAGAATCGAGATTACCTCCTCGGCCTGCCGGAGAGGATCGTTCAAGACGACTTCACCATCGTCCATGGCAGCCCCCGTCATCCTATTTGGGAGTATATTTCCCACATCTTCGTCGCCCAGCCCAACTTTGCCCATTTCGACACCCAGTTCTGCCTCGTGGGACATACCCACATCCCTGTCATCTTCCAGGAGACGGAACCTGGAAGGGTGCAGATACTCCCCTTCGAAGTGGGCGTCCCCCTTCCCCTAGGCGATAAGCGCCTCATCATTAACCCTGGAGGTGTAGGCCAACCCCGCGACGGCATCCCCGACGCCAGCTATGCCGTCTTGGACACCGAGGCGCGCACCATCACCTACCACCGCGTGCCCTATCCCATCGGCGAGACGCAGAGCAGGATGATGGAGGTGGGGCTTCCCTCCCGCCTCATCATCAGATTGAGTTATGGCTTGTGAGCATCTTGCTTCACCAATTTGAGGAGTAGGGCGTTCTCTAACGCCCCTAACTCCTCAGCAAATCGAATATTGCTGGGCTCGGGAATGTGGAACCCGCAGGGCGGTTTCTGCGTCTTAAAATCAAACCCAATCCGAAGGAGTGAGATGATGCTCGCAAATAGAACCTTAGCGAAGGCGACCACCCTTGTGGTGCTCGCTCTAACGCTCATCGCGGCTGTGCGATGCGCACCGGCTGCGCGGCCAGCGCCAACCCCAGTTCCAGAGGTGGCTAGGGAGGTAGTAGTCGAGAAGGTCGTGGAGGCCCCGTCTGCTCCCCCTGAGGAGAGATGGCTGGCCTACGTCGGCAAGCGGATGATCGTATGGACCGGCAACATCTCCCTGATCGTGAAGGACGTGGAGGGGAGTTTGGAGGAGGCGGAGGCCATCGCCAAGGGCCTGGGGGGCTATGTAGTGAGCTCCAATTCCTGGTATCAGGAGGAACAACTGCGAGCCCGCCTGACCATTCGCGTGCCGGCCGATCGCTTCGATGCCGCCATGGAGCGCCTCAAGGCGCTGGCCGAGCGGGTGGAAAGCCGGAATGTCTCCACCCAGGACGTCACCGAGGAGTACACCGATCTCGACGCAAGGCTGCGCAACCTGGAGGCCACGGAGAAGGAACTATTGGAGCTCCTCAGCGAGGTGCGCCAGAAGACGCGCAAAGCCGAGGACATCCTGGCCGTTCATCGGGAGCTGATGAACATCCGCGGGCAGATCGAGCAGGTCAAGGGGCGGATGCAGTATCTGGAGAAGATGACCGCTATGGCTACCATCAACATCGAGCTGATCCCCAGCGCCTTAGCCAAGCCCCTAGTCGTGGCTGGCTGGCAGCCTGTCGGCACAATGGCCACCGCCCTGCGAGCCCTGATTAAGGCGCTCCAGCTCATCGTTGACATCGCCATCTGGGCGGTGATCTTCATCTTCCCCATCCTCTTGCTTTTCCTCATCCCCTTGGCCCTCCTCTGGCTGGCCTGGCGTCAATGGAGGAGAAGGCGGATAGCGGCATAGCTTATATGGATAGCAGGGACTTCCTTTGCTTAGATGCCGCTTTGGCGAGAGAGCAACAGTTTTTCTCGTCATAAGTCTAGAGCGCAGGCAAATAAAAAGAGCTCACGGCGCTCCTTGCGAACTCTCCCCCTATACGCACAGAGAGCTTAGACCAGGAGGGAGAGAGGGTTCGCAACCTTTCGTGAGCTCTTTTTCTATCCCGTTAAGACAGCGATGACGAATCCTCTCGCTCGTATTTCTAAAGCGCTACAATACAGAGTGTGAGTGCGACAAGGGTCCCTAGTTATCAGGCGAGAGGATTTGTCAGAGGATGCTGTCTGCTAAGGAATGCTTATCCTGCGGATACGAAGATTGTTCAGGTCCGCCACATAAAGGTTGCCTGTAGCATCCAGGGCTACATCCGCTGGATAGCTGAACTGTGCTTGCGAGCCAGGCCCATCGGTATAACCTTCCTCGCCACTGCCCGCAAGGGTGGTTACTATCCCATCAGGGCTTATCTTGCGGATGCAGTGATTGTTTACATCTGCCACATAAATGTTGCCCGCGGCGTCAGCGGCTAGACCCACAGGGTTATCGAACTTCGCCTCTATCGCTGGCCCATCGGCATAGCCCTTTTCGCCACTGCCTGCTAAAGTGGTGACCACCCCATCGGGGCTTACCTTTCGGATGCGGTGGTTCCCACTATCGGCCACATAGACATTGCCTGCACCGTCCACGGCAACACCTTGTGGATTGTTAAATTGGGCCTCCGCACCAGGCCCATCGGCATAGCCCTTTTCGCCACTGCCTGCCAGGGTGGTCACCACCCCATCGGGGCTTACCTTGCGGATGCGGTTATTGCCACTATCGGCCACGTAGACATTGCCTGCTCCATCCACGGCCAAATCAGCGGGATAATTAAACCGCGCTTCAGCACCCAGGCCATCGGCATAACCTATCTCGCTGCCTGCTAAGGTGATTACTATCCCATCGGGGCTCATTTTACTGATGTAGTGGTGCCCCCTCTGCGCCAAGGCGAGAGGTGGGGGGCAGGGCTGAATAGCAACATAGAGGTTGCCCGCCCCGTCCATGGCTAACCCCTGAGGATGGTTAAACATCACTTCCGCACCTGAGCCCTCGATGGCTTCGCCACCGCCCGCCAGCTTGGTCACCATCCCCTCAGGGGCTATCTTCCAGACACAGCCGCAGTAAGAATCCGTCACATAGACGTTGCCCGCACCATCCACGGCCACCGCTGCCGGTCCCATGAACTTCGCTTCGGCGGCGGGGCCATTAGCACACCCAAGCTCTCCACTGCCCGCAACCGTGCTCACCACCGCCTGTGGCAGGGGCCCGCAAGCAACCACTATCACAACTAAGGCTGGAATCAAAAGCACTACCCGTTTCCTCATCTCATTATTCTCCCCTTACCATTCACCCCCTAATCCGTTGATTTCCCTAATCCGTTGATTTCCTTAATCCGTTGTCCTCATCCGCCCAGATAGGCCGCCTTTACCTGAGGGTTATCAGCCAGCTCCTTACACGTGCCGGAGAGGACTATCCTCCCCGTCTCCAAGACATATCCCCTCTGAGCAAATTTAAGGGCCATAGCGGCGTTTTGCTCCACCAAAAGGATGGTGGTTCCTTCCTGGTTAATCTCCCGGAGGGCTTCAAAGAGGTCGCGCATCAAGATGGGGGCCAACCCCATCGAGGGCTCATCCAAGAGCAATAGCCTCCTCCCACTCATCAATGCCCTCCCCACAGCCAACATCTGCGACTCCCCACCGCTCAAGGTGCTGGCCTTCTGATTCTTCCTCTCTGCCAAACGTGGGAAGAGGCCGAACACCATCTCGAGGTCCCTCTTTATCCCCTCTGGATCCTTGCGGGCGTATGTGGCCAACTTCAGGTTCTCCATCACCGTAAGGTTGCCGAAGAGCCGCCTCCCCTCGGGCACATGGGTGATTCCCAATTCGCTCACTACCTTGTGGGGAGGATAGCTCAACAAATCCCTCCCTTCGAAGGTTATCTTGCTTCCCGGCTCGACCGGGATGAGGCGGGAGATAGCATTAAGGGTTGTGGTCTTCCCGGCCCCATTGGCCCCTATGAGGGTTACTATCTCCCCTTCGTCCACTTCGAAGGAAATCCCTTGAACGGCCTTAATCGCTCCATAAGAGACATGCAAATTCTCAACCGAAAGCAGCATCAGAATTCCTCCTTTCCCAGATAGGCCTCGATTACCCTGGGATTCTCCCTTATCTCATCTGGGGTTCCATCCGCAATTATTTCCCCAAAGTCTATAGCCTTGATCCTCTCGCAGAGGTCCATGATCACCTTCATCCGGTGCTCGATCACTATAATGGTCAAATCGAACTCCTCCTTTATCCGCCGGATGAGGTCCATGGTCTCATACATCTCACGCAGGCTCATGCCCACCGTTGGCTCATCCAGGAGGAGAAGCTTCGGCTCTAAGGCCATTGCCCTGGCCATCTCCACCCTCCTCTGAAGGCCATAGGGGATGTCCCAGGCCCGAGCATTGGCATACTTGGTGAGGCCGAAGGTTTCCAGGAGCTCATAGGTTCTCTCCTCTATCTCCTCCTCCCGCTCCCTGCACCGCCTCGTCCATAGAAGGGCATCTACTAAGCTATAGTTTAGCCCGGAGCTGAAGGCGAGTTTAACGGTATCCAGAACCGACAGGTGGCGCCAAAGCCTCAGCTTCTGGAATGTCCTGCCGATCCCTTTGGACGTTATCTCATGCGGGGAGCGCCCTACCAGGCTCTCGCCGTTAAAGAGGATCTCCCCCTCAGTAGGCCTGTAAATGCCACAGATGAGGTTAAAAATGGTGGTCTTGCCCGCCCCGTTAGGGCCTATCAAGCCCACCACTTCTCCTCCTTCCAGATTTTCGTGGAAATCGTGAACGGCTCTCAACCCACCAAACCAATGGGTCAGACTCTTAATCTGAAGCAGGGGCACGTCCGACCTCCTTTCTCAGAAAACCGAATTCCCTGAAGGAGATGAGCCCCCATGGGCGGCGTAACATAAAAGCGAAAACGATCACAGGAATAGTCATCCACTTAACTATCCCCAGAGGGCGAAGGGCCTCCGCCATGAACTGGTAGAACACTGCTCCGACAATCGAGCCAGTGATGGAGTTCAACCCGCCCATATAGAGCATAGCGAAGCACTCCGCTGTCTTCATGATGCCAAAGGTAGCGGGGTTGATATATCCCATAACGTGGGCGAAGAGACCCCCAGCGATCCCTGTCCAGAAGGCGGAGAGCATGAAGGTGACCACCTTGATGCGTCGGGTGTTCACCGTCATCACCTCTGCGGCCGTCTCGTCATCCCGGATCCCCGTTGCTCCCTTGCCAAGGATGCTCGAGACATAGTTGCGCATCATCCATACACCCACGAGGGTCCAAACGAAGACCACCGGGAGGCTGGCCCATCGGGGCTGGTTCATGAAGCCTCGTGGGCCGCCTATGACCTCCAGATTCTCGAAGGTGCTCTTAACGATGAAGGTTACCGCCAGGGAGATGACGGCCAGATAGTCACCCCTGGTCCTAAAGGAAGGGATGGCCACTAGGAGAGCCGCCAGTGCTGAACCTAAGCCCCCTACGATCAAAGCTATGGGGAAGGCGAAGGGCCCTAAAGCAGGGGGAAGGACAGGGGGGCCGAACACATCGTCGTGGACGAAGCCCCAAACGGTGAGTACAGAGGCGACATAGGCGCCCACTGCCATGAACCCACCACTCGCACAGGAGAACTCCCCCATGTAGCCGTTCACCAGGTTCAGGCTGACCGTTAAAAGGATGGAGATGAATATGAACTGGAGCACCAGTATCCGGTATTCGTCGAGGCCGCCCCATACGTGTATAGCACCGTAGAGGGCCACAAGGAGAAGCGGCATGGATAGCCGGGACGGGAGCCTCTTAATCAGAGGCCTAGTCAACCAGGCCATAACGGAGATCGGCACAAAGTAAATTACCAGCAGATAAACTATCGTGTTAGGGATCAATAGGGGGGATTTCACCATGTGTCTGACGCCGAAGAGCCTTGGCACCGTCCCCAGGCCCAATGGCACCGCTATCGTATCCCCCACTAAACGTTCGATGGCTGCAGCCACTAGGAAGCCTAATACCCAGGCTTGAATAGGGATGCCGGTAACTCTTGACCTAATTTCCTGAATGAATGATCTCATTTCAAACTCCCCTGTTAGAAGTGATGCGTGAAACGTGATGCGTGATGCTCTTCACGTTTCACTCTTCACGTTATTAGAGCCTTAGCTGGGCGCTGTAGGGCTCGCCGAAGAAGCCGAGGGGCCGGAAGGTCAAGATGAGAAGGGCGATGGAATAGGCGATTAGGTCACGGAGGGTTGAGGGGAAGATAGCGGCCACGAATATCTCGATGAACCCTAGCAGGTAGCCGCCGAACACGGCCCCTATTATCGAGCCCCTTCCTCCTAGGATGGCGGCGATGAACGCTTTCCATCCGATGAGCATGCCCATATAGGGCTCAAGGACGGGGTAGGAAATGCAGAAGAGCACCCCAGCGATGGCCGCGGCGGAGGAACCGAGGACAAAGGTGGCGGAGGCAATGAAGTCCATGGGAACGCCCATCAGGGGGACGATGGGAAAGTCATACGCACAACCTCTCATGGCCAGCCCCACCTTAGTCCTGTGCACAAACAGGTGCAGGATGTACATCACAGCCAGGGCGACACCGACGACCATGATTTTAGTATTGGTGATGCTTACCCCCCCTATATTGTAAACTGTGGTCTCGATCAGAGAGGGGAAATTCCGTCGCTCGGCGCCCAGCCCCCACAGGTTGGCGGTCTCCATTAACAAACCGAGCATCATGCCCGTAACCGCGGCCGAGGCCCGGGGCGCGTTCCGCAAAGGCTTATAGGCTAGCCTCTCAACGAGCACCCCTACGATGGAGGTCCCGATCATAGCCCCGACAATAGTCAATATAAGGATCAACCAGGCAGGCATAGAGATGAGACCCCCAGCAGAGATAGCCAATAGAGCACCGCAGAGGAAGAGGCCGATGTAGGAACCGGCCATGAAGATGTCCCCATGAGCGAAATTGTATAACATGAGGACACCATAGACCATAGAGTAACCTATCGCTATCAGGGCATAGAAGCTGCCCCATTGCAAAGCGCTCGCAAAGTATCGAAAGAAGCCAGTTAAAGTCACTTAAATAACCTCCTGAATCAGCGTAAAGGTGGGGCGGGCTTCGCCCGCCCCACCTTTCCGACCGGCCCATAACAGGACTACGGGCAAGCCCAGTCAACGAACTCGAACAGATGCTCCTCGTTATACTCGCAGATCACGGCGCACTTGATGGGGTCGCCCTCGGGGGTGAAGCTCATCTTCCCAGTGGTCCCCTCCCACTCCTTGATCTTGGCCAACTGGTCCTTGATGGCCTCGCGGTCCTTCTCCAGGTCGCCGGTCAGCCCACCGGTGTTCTTGATAGCCTCGAGGAGGATCTGTGCGGCGTCATAGGCCAGGGCTCCCACGTCGCTGGGCTCGTAGCCGTACTTCTCCTTGAATTTGTCAATGAACTCCTTTGTCCTGCCCGTGGCTCCCACCATGGCATAGTGTGTGGTGAACCTGTATCCCACGCAGTCATCGCCGCAGAGGGAAGCTAGGTCACCCCCAGCCCAGCTATCGCTGCCGAAGATCGGCTTGTCCCAGCCCAGCTCCTTGGCCTGCCTGACGATCAGGGGGACCTCGTCGTAATACTGAGGCGTGTAGAGCAGCTCGGCCCCTGACTCGATGATCTTCGTTAACTGGGCGCTGAAGTCCCTGTCCTTGGTGGTGAAGGTCTCAAAGGCCACCACCTCGATCCCCAGCTCCTCGCAGCTCTTCTTGAAGAACTCTGCCAGGCCCTTGGGGTAGTCGCTGGCCACGTCGTAGAGGACAGCCACCTTCTTGACCCCGTAGACATCCTTGACGTACTTGGCGCCCACGTAACCCTGGAAGGGGTCAATGAAGCAAGCTCGGAAGACATATGGGCGGTCCTTGGTGGTGCGGGGGTTAGTGGACCACGGGCTGATGTCCGGGCACTTTTCGCGATCGGCCACCTCCCCCAGGGGGATGGACTGCTTGCTGGCGTAGCAGCCGATAAGGGCCAGCACCTTGTCCTCTTTAATGAGCTTGGTGCCCGCGGCCACAGCCGACTCGGCCTTGGACTCGTTGTCCTCGAGGAGGTACTCGATCTTGTAGGTATGGGGGCCGACCTTCAGCTCCCACCCTATCTCGTCGAGCGCCAATTTCACGCCGTTGTCCCCGTCCTCCCCCACCTTGGGGATGTCGCCGGTCATGGGGGCGACGTTGCCGATTTTGATCACCCCTCCATAGGGGACCGGGGGGGCGGCAGGCTTACAAGCCGTGAAGAGGGCAGTAACGAAGGCCAGCGCTAAGGTCAAAGCGAGAACCTTCTTAAGCATCTCGTCCCCTCCTTTTCATCACATCCCGCGTGAAAGCCCAAAAATCTGCCCTTGGCATCACCTCCTTGTGACCGGATACACCTCACACCAGCGCGTAGGTTTATTTTTATTATATCACAAAAAGGAGAAATGTCAAGTAGGAAAACTTGCCGGGTGTGTCCCAGAATTGTCGGGGGAGGGTCAAGCAGCCTGCCTCATCTGCTCC